>NZ_JBHYGR010000019.1:56984-58996 GCF_042738155.1 Kitasatospora sp. NPDC059088
GGGGGCCCCGCCCGCGGTGCCCGGGGGTCCCCCCCCGGGGCCAAAGCGGGCGGCGGGGGGGGGGGGGCCCGGCCCCCCCCCGCCCCGGGCCCCGGCTCACAGCCGGGCGTGCGAGCCGATGTCGGCGCGGAAGGCCTCGACCATGGCGGCCGTCACCGTCGGGCGGCTCGCGCCGATCGCGGCGAGGTGGTCCGCGGTGGTCGCCCCGGGGACGGCGTCGTCCCGTTCGAAGGCGGTCTGGGCCGCCAGCCGTGCGGCGTGCTCGATGTCGGCGGGCGAGAAGCGCTCGCTCGCGGCCACCAGGGCGGGCACGTCCACGTCGACGCGGTCGGTGCCGAGGGCGTAGCGGGACCAGATGGCGGCGCGGGCGTCCGGGTCCGGCGGTCCGATCGGGATGACGTAGTCGAACCGGCCGGTGCGCAGGAAGGCCGGGTCGAGCGAGCGGACCGAGTTGGTCGCGCAGACCAGCAGCCGGCCGTCGCGCTCGCGGAACCCCGGGATCAGCTTGAGCAGTTCGTTGGTCACCCCGTGCACGGCGCCCGGCTGGCCGGCCGCGCCGCGCACGGGGGCGATCTCCTCCACCTCGTCGATGAAGACCAGCACCCGCTCCAGTTCGCCGATCCGCGCGAACGCGCTGCGCAGCGCGGCGGCCAGGTTGCCCTCGTCGGCGAGGCGGGAGGGCAGCAGTTCGACGAACGGCCAGCCCAGGCGGGAGGCGATGGCCCGGGCGAAGGTGGTCTTGCCGGTGCCGGGCGGCCCGAACAGGGTGATCGCGCGCGGCGGCCGCACCCCGTGCCGGGCGGCGCGCTCGGGTTCCGCGAGCGGCAGCACGATCCGCCGCTCGATCAGCTCCTTCTCGGCGGTCATCCCGGCGACCTGGTCCCACAGGTCCCCGCTCAGCAGCCGCCCGCCGAGCTCGTCCAGCGTGCCGGCCGCGGGGCCGGCGGCGGGCTCGGTCTTCTCGAAGTAGGCCGCGGCGGGCCGCCGTTGGTAGCCGGCCTTGTGCAGTCCCTCGCCGAGCAGCTCCTCCTCCGGCAGCACGTAGGCGATCCGCCGCACCCGCAGCTCGACCAGCCGCCGCTCCAACTCCCGCAGCAGCGCGCTGGCCAGGCCCCGTCCGCGCCAGGCCGGGGCGATCGCCACCCGCATCACCCAGGCCCGCTCCCCCGTCCCGGCCACCTGGGCCAGCGCGGCCCCGATCGGCGTGCCGCCGTGCACCGCGACCACGGCGGGCTGGCGTGCGGTCAGCGCGGCGATGCACTCGGCGAGCGGGAACACGGACTCCTGCCCCAGCCCGGCGGTGCTGTCGATCAGGTGGACGACGGCGGCCAGGTCCTCCTCCCGGTAGTCGTGGATCAGCCAGTTCACGCGCATCGCTCCCTCGGGTCGCCGCTCGCCGGTCGCCGTCGTACGGCACGGCCCGTACGGGCGGTTCGTATGGGCGGTTCGTACGGGCGGTTCGTACGGTTCCGGAGAAGGTAGGCGGGCCGGGCGCGGCCCGTCGTGCGCCGATCGGGACAACGCGCCGTGGACGAACCGTACGCGGCAGCGGGTTGCGCGGCCGCTAGGGCCTAGGGGAGCCGGGTGGCCCGGGGCAGGTCGAGCTCCGCCCACACCGCCTTCCCGAAGGCGGTCCGGCAGGCTCCCCAGCGGCGGCACAGGACGTTGATCAGTTGCAGTCCGCGCCCGCCCTCGTCGCTCAGCGAGGCGTGCTGGATCTGCGGGAGGTCGGGGCCCCGGTCGGAGACCTCGATCACCAGGCGGTCGTGCCGGAGCAGTCGCAGCGGCCCGACCGCGCGCCCGTGGCGCAGGGCGTTGCCGGCCATCTCGCTGACCACCAGCTCCGCCGCGTCCACCAGGTCGGTCAGCTCCCACCGGGCCAGCTGGTCGCTGACCAGGCGGCGGGCGGCGCCGGCCGCCGAGGCGTCCGCCGGGAGGTCCCACACCCGCACCTCGGCGGCCCCCCCCCCCGCGAGGCCGACGGGGGCGACCACGTACGCGTCGTCGAACCC
>NZ_JBHYGR010000019.1:59006-61682 GCF_042738155.1 Kitasatospora sp. NPDC059088
CGCCCCCCCGGGGCGGGCCCGCCCCCCCGGGCGGGGGGGGGCGCGCCCCGGGGGGGGGGGGGCGCCGCCCCCGGTGGGGCCGGCGGGTTGGCCCCACCCCCCCACCGGGGCGGCCGCCGCGCCGTCGAGCGCGTCGGCGGCGACCAGGACCGCGTCGTCGTACCGGCCAGCCGGCGCCAGGTGCGCCGCCTCGGGCCCGGGGCGGCTCCGGAGCACCGGGCCGGCCTCCCGGCGCAGCCGCTCCAGGTCGGCCGCGAGGTCCCCCGCGGCGCGTCTTGGCCAGCCCGTCGGTGTACAGCAGCAGCCGGGCCCCGCCGGGCAGGACGATCCTGGTCCCGTCGTAGGGGATCACCCCGGCGCCGATCGGGCCGCCGACCGGCAGGTCGACGAAGTGCGCGGGGCCGTCCGGGCCGACCAGGACCGGTGGCACGTGCCCGGCCGAGGCGAGCGCGCAGCTGCCGTCGGCCGGGTCGTAGACGGCGCACAGGCAGCTGGCGACCTGTTCCTCGTCCAGGTCGCGGGCCGCCAGGTCGAGCCGGGCGAGCACCCGCTCGGGGACGGTGTCCAGGGCCAGCAGGATGCGGGCGGCGCCGCGCAGGCGGCCCATCGTGGCGGCCGCGGGCAGGCCGCCGCCGAGGACGTCGCCGACCACCAGGGCGGTGCGGCCGCCCGGGAGCGCCACGACGTCGAACCAGTCGCCGCCCGCCACCCGGCTGTCCAGCGCCGGCAGGTAGTCGCAGTGCACGTCCAGCCCCGGGGTCGGCGGGGACTCGCGCGGCAGCAGGCTCCGCTGCAGGGTGACGACGGTGTCCCGTTCCCGTTGGTAGAGGCGGGCGTTGTCGATGGACAGGGCCGCCCGGCCGAGCAGTTCGGTCGCGAGCGCGAGGTCCGCCCGGTCGAAGCCGGGCCGGTCGCCGGACCGGACGAAGTCGGCGATCCCCAGCAGCACGCCGCGGGCGACCATGGGGACGACCAGGTAGCTGTGCACACCGGCGGCGGCCAGCTGGGCGGCGCCGCTCGGGGTGGAGGCGATCCGCAGGTAGTCGTCCGGGGTGGTCCTGGTGACCAGGACCGGTTCGCCGGTGACCAGGGCGTCCCTGGAGTAGCTGGGCCCGACCACGCTGGGGCTGCCGACCGGGTCGGCCTCGATCACCCGCACGCTCGGCATCCAGGCGATCGCCATCGCGCGCAGCGCGGGCGGCTCCGGGCCCTGCCAGCGCTCGGTCTCCTCGCCCCGCAGCACCGTTTCGAGGAGGTCGACCGCCGCACCGTCGGCGAACCTCGGCACGGTGGAGTCGGCCAGCTCCTGCGCGGTGCGCCGCAGGTCGAGCGTGGTGCCGATCCGCCGCCCCGCCTCGTTCAGCCAGGAGAGGTCGGCGGGCAGGCGCTCGGTTCCGGCCCCGCCGTGCGGGGCGCCCCCACGGCCGTACGGGCCTCCGCCGCGGCCCGGGAGTTGCGGTTCGGCCATGGCCTCCGCCTGTCCTGTGCAGTCCGGCCGTCCCCACCAGCCTGGCACGGCGCGCGGCCGGTCGCACGGCGCGGCCGTCGGGCCGCCCGGTTCGGAACGGTCCCGGGGCCGCCCGGTTCGGAGCGGTCTCGGGTGCGCGATCCTCGCGCATATTTGCGTGTTTACGCAAGCCTCCGATCGTCGTCCCTCTCCCCGCCGAGTGGCGGATGTTCCCGACGGGCCGTCAGGGGCCAGCCTTGCGGGCAGTTCGACAGGTTCACGTCATCCCCCACAGGCGGCCCCCACGCCGCCGGACAAGGACACGTCATGAGGCACTTCCCCCTGCCCGGAATCCTCGCCACCGCCGCCGCGGCCGCCGCCCTCGTACTCGCCGCACCGGCGGCCGGCGCCTCCGCCACCCCCCTGCCCAGCCGGCCCATCATCGGCGGCGGCGCCGCCTCCCAGGGCTACACCTTCATCGTCTCGCTCCAGCAGAACGGCCAGCACATCTGCGGCGCCTCGCTGATCTCGCCCACCTGGGCGGTCACCGCGGCCCACTGCGTGGCCGGCGGCACCGCCGACCAGTTCACCGTCCGGGTCGGCTCCAACGACCGGACCTCGGGCGGCGAGGTGGCCTCGCTCGCCAAGGTCGTCCCCCACCCGAACTACAGCACCAACAACGACATCGCCCTGCTCCAGCTCAGCGCCCCCGTCCAGGCCACCCCGATCGCCATCGCCGACGGCGCACCGGCCGGCACCGCGATCAAGCTGCTCGGCTGGGGCCAGGAGAACCCGCAGCCCGGCGCCGACGGCGGCCCGGACCAGCTCAAGGAGCTCGACACCAGCCTGCTCCCGAGCGGCTGCGCCGAGGGCTTCGACCCCTCCTCCGAGCTCTGCGTCAACAACCCCCAGGGCCCGGACGGCAGCAACCAGGGCGCCTGCTACGGCGACTCCGGCGGCCCGGCGATCGCCCAGGTCAACGGCGAGTGGCGGCTGCTCGGCGCCACCAGCCGGGCCGGCGGCTCCTCCTCCACCTGCGCGGTCGACCCCTCGATCTACACCAACGTGACGGCGTTCAAGGACTTCGTCCAGACCACCATGGCCGGCTGATCCCCGACCCCTCCCCGGGGGGGCGCCCCCCCCCCCCCCCCGCCCCCCCCCCGGGGGGTGTAAACAACTGAAGCGGCCCCCCACCAAACCACTGTATATATCGGGGGGGGGCGGGTGCA
>NZ_JBHYGR010000019.1:61692-77873 GCF_042738155.1 Kitasatospora sp. NPDC059088
GCGCGGCCCCCCCCCCCCCCCCCGCGGGGGCGCCCCCCCCCCCCGGGGGGGGGGGGGGGCCCCCCGCTTCGTGCGAGCGCGACGGCTATGACGTCCGGCGCTCGATCCCGTCCAGCAGCAGGCCCAGGCCCACCTCGAACCCGCGGTCGTCGAGCTCCGTCGCGCCGCCGCCCCGGGCCAGGGAGCCGTCCAGGGCGTCCGCGAGCGCCGGGTACTGCGGCCGGTAGGCGGCCGGCTCCCGGGTGAAGCCCGCGGCGAAGGTCTCCATCGCGGAGCCGAGCACCAGGTAGTCCACCGCCGCGGCGACCTCGGCGGCGTCGGCGGGTGCGAGGCCCGCCCGGCCGAGCAGGGCGAGCAGCGCGTCGTAGCCGGTCAGCGCGCTGTCGGCCTCCACCCGCCGGCGGGCCAGCAGGGCGAGGGCGTTCGGGTGCCGCCGGAAGACCGCGCGGTAGCCGCGCGCGTACCCCGCGAGGCCGGCCCGCCAGTCGGGGTCGCCCAGCGGCCCGTGGTCGATCTCGTCGTTGACCAGCCCCGAGACGGCGTCGACCAGCGCGTCCTTGCTCGGCACGTGGTTGTAGAGCGACGCCGCCTTGACCCCGAGCCGCTCCGCGAGCGCCCGCATGGTCAGCCCGTCGGGGCCCTTCTCGTCCACCACCTGGAGCGCGGCGCGCGCGATCCCCTCGCGGGTCAGCAGTGCCCTGCTCGGTCGGCCCACCGAAATCCCCTCTTCCGCTCTCCGTGTCCGGGGGCTATCGTGCCAGACCGACAGCAGTTGCTAACAAAGTTAGTTTTATCGAGAGGGCGCAGCCAGTGGCCGAGAACACCCCCACCGTCGCCACCGACGCCGCCGAGACCGCTGCCGCCACCGACTCCGACCGGCTGGCCGCGCTCGGCTACCAGCAGGAGCTACGGCGCAGCCTGACCGTGCTCGGCAACATCTCCATGGGCTTCGCCGTCGTCTCCCCGGTCGTCGGGCTGTACGCCGCCGTCCAGGTCGGCATGAGCGTCGCGGGCGGCGCCTGGGTCTGGGCCCTGCCGCTGTGCCTGCTCGGGCAGTGCCTGGTCGTGGCCGTCTACGCCGAGCTCGCCTCGCAGTGGCCGCTGGCCGGCGGCGCCTACCAATGGAGCAGACGCCTGTCCAGACCGGCGGTCGCCTGGCTGAGCGGCTGGCTGTGGCAGTTCGCCGTGATGTTCGGCAACACCACCGTCGCCTACCTCGCCTCGCCCTGGCTCTTCGCGCTCTTCGGCACCGTCCCGACCCCCGCCGAGCAGGTCCTCGTCGCGGTCGGCTTCATGCTCGGCTGCGCCCTGGTCAACGCCTACGGCATCAACCTGCTGCGCCGGTTCGTCAGCCTGGGCATCGCCGCCGAGGCGGTCGCCTCCGTGCTGGTCGGCCTCACCCTGCTGCTGGTCTTCCGGCAGCACGGGTTCTCCCTGCTCACCGACTTCCTCGACGCCCCGAAGGGGCTGGGCGTCAGCGACACCGGCGCCCTGCTCGCCGCCGTGGCCGTCGCCGGCTGGGCCTTCATCGGTTTCGACGCCTGCGTGTCCACCGCCGAGGAGACCAAGGACGCCGCCCGGCAGGTGCCCCGGGCGATGTGGTGGTCGCTGCTCAGCGTCGGGCTCGTCGTCGTCCTCAACGCCGTCTCGGTCGAGCTCGCCCACCCGGACCCCGCCGACGTCGTCGCCGTCAAGGACCTCGACCCCGTCACCACCGCCGTCACCCACGCCTTCGGCAGCTGGGCCGACAAGCCCTTCGTCCTCGTCGTCCTGATCAGCTTCACCGCCTGCCTGATGGCCTCCCAGGGCGGCGCCGCCCGCGGCCTCTACTCGCTCGCCCGTGACGACGTCTTCCCGTTCTCCCGGCAGGTCCGCAAGGTCAACCGGCACAAGGCGCCGATCGGCGGCCTGGTCGCCGCCACCGTGGTCAGTGCCGCCGCCCTGCCCCTGGGCCTGAGCACCTCGGCCATCGGCAGCCTGATCACCTTCGGCAGCGCCGCCACCTTCGTGCCGTTCTTCCTGCTCACCGTGGTCGCCCTGACCGCCCGCCTGCGCGGCACCTGGAAGCCCGCCGGGGCCGTCGGCTACGGTCGCCTCGGCACCCCGCTCAACGTCCTCGCGGTGCTGTGGACCGGCTTCGAGGTGGTCAACATCTGCTGGCCGCGCGCCATCCTCGCACCGGCCGGAGCGCCGTGGTACCAGATCTGGGCGGCACCGCTCGGCGTCGGCACCGTCACCCTCGCCGGCCTCGGCTACCTGCTCGCGCGCCGCCCCGACCGCCGGATGCCCGACCCGGGCCAGGACCGCCCGCACAGCGACGAACTCGCCCCCGCCGTCGTGTAGTCGACCCACCCGCTCCACCGGCACGGCGCCCCGACCTTCCGCTTCCGACTCTCCGCTTCCGACCTTCCGCTTCCGACGCAAGACCGAACACCCCTGGAGGAACCCGCATGACCCACCCCTTCGACGTCGTCGAGACGGGCATCGCCGACCTGCGCGCCGCGCTGGAGAAGGGCGAGACCACCTCGGTCGGCCTGCTCGACGCCTACCTCGCCCGGATCGAGGCCTACGACCGGCCCGGCACCGGCACCGCGCTCAACGCGCTCGTCGTGATGAACCCGGAGGCCCGCGCCGAGGCCGAGGCCTCCGACGCCCGCCGCGCCCAGGGCCGCACCCTCGGCCCGCTCGACGGCATCCCGTACACCGCCAAGGACAGCTACCTCGCCAAGGGCCTGACCGCCGCCGCCGGTTCGCCGGCCTTCGAGCACCTCGTCGCCCAGCGCGACGCCTTCGCGATCGAGCGGCTGCGCGCCGCCGGCGCCGTGCTCATCGGCCTGACCAACATGCCGCCGATGGCGAACGGCGGGATGCAGCGCGGCGTCTACGGCCGGGCCGAGAGCCCGTACAGCGCCGACTGGCTGACCAGCGCGTACGGCTCCGGCTCCTCGAACGGCTCGGGCACCGCCACGGCGGCCTCGTTCGGCGCCTTCGGCCTCGGCGAGGAGACCTGGTCCTCGGGCCGGGCGCCCGCCTCGTACAACGCCCTGTGCGCCTACACCCCCAGCCGCGGCGTGATCTCGGTGCGCGGCAACTGGCCGCTGGTGCCGACCATGGACGTCGTGGTCCCGCACACCCGCACCATGGCCGACCTGCTCGAACTGCTCGACGTCGTCGTCGCCGACGACGCGGAGACCCGCGGCGACCTGTGGCGCTCCCAGCCCTGGATCCAGCTGCCCGCGGCCTCCGAGGTCCGCCCCGACTCCTACCCCGCGCTGGCCCCGGCCGACGCGGCGGCGGCCGGGGCGACCCTCGCCGGCCGGCGCGTCGGCGTGCCCCGGATGTACATCAACGCCGACCCCGAGGCCGGCACCAACCCCGAGGGCGGCATCGGCGGCCAGACCGGGCAGCGGATCGAGACCCGCGCCTCGGTCATCGCCCTGTGGCAGGCCGCCCGCCGTGACCTGGAGGCGGCCGGCGCCGAGGTCGTCGAGGTCGACTTCCCGGTGGTGACCAACTACGAGGCCGACCGCCCCGGCGCGCCCTCGCTGTTCACCCGCGGCCTGGTCGGCCGGGACTACCTCACCGTCGAGATCGAGGACCTGTCCGCCTGGTCCTGGGACGACTTCCTGCGCGCGAACGGGGACCCGGCGCTCGCCACCCTGACCGAGGTCGACGGCAGCCGCATCTTCCCCAAGCACGAGGGCGAACTCCCCGACCGCTACGCCGGTTTCGACGACACCGTCGGCGACTACCCGCGCTTCGTGCGCGAGCGCCCGTACGCCTCCCTCACCGACATCCCGCTGCTGGAGGCGGGCCTGCGCGGCCTGGAGGAGACCCGCCGGGTCGACCTGGAGGTCTGGATGGACGAACTCGGCCTGGACGCCGTGGTCTTCCCCGCCGTCGCCGACGTCGGCCCGGCCGACATGGACGTGGCCGAGGCCTCCGCCGACCTCGGCTGGCGCAACGGCGTCTGGGTCGCCAACGGCAACCTCGTGCCGCGCCACCTCGGCATTCCGACCGTGACCGTGCCGATGGGCACCATGGCCGACATCGGCATGCCGGTGGGGCTCACCTTCGCGGGCCGCGCCTACGACGACACCGCGCTCCTGCGGCTCGCCGCCGCCTTCGAGGCGACCGGGCAGCGCCGCACGGAGCCCTCGCGCACCCCGAGGCTCCCCGCCAACTGACGGACCGGGGCGGCCCGGCCGGGAGCACCCCTCCCGGCCGGGCCGCCCGGCTTTCAGCGCCCTCGCTCAGCGGCGGCGGAACAGTCCGCGCCGCTTCGCCGGCGGCGGAGGCGGGTCGAGGAGCGTCGTGACGGCGTGCAGGAACGGCCGGGCCTGAGGAGTCATGCCGGTCCGGTGCAGCCGGTGGCGGCCCTCCCCCTCCCACTCGCCCAGCACCGCCCCGCGCTCGCCCGTGATCGGGTCGATCCCGTACTCCAGGGTGAAGAACCGCTGCGCCGAGCCGTCGCCCGGCCAGGCCAGCACCACCGCGAAGGCCTCGGTGGCCGCCCGCGGCCTCGGGAGCCCGACCAGGAGCATCCGGTGCTGCCCGACCTGGACGAACCCGCCCTGGAGGCCCTCCGGCGCCACCCGCTGCTCCGCGGGCAGGCTCGCGCCGAACTCCTCCCACAGCCGCAGCAGTTCGGCGTCGATCCGCTCCCCCGGCACCGACCCCAGGTGCGTCAGCGAGGGCAGCAGCCGGTGCGCGAAGCGGTAGTGGTGCGGGCGCGACGCGGGCAGGTCCCCCTCCGCACCGGCCAGCCGGGTGACGGCGGCGATCACCTCGTCCGCGTGCACCAGCTCCAGCAGTCCGCCCTCGGCCACCCCGGTGAGCGGGGTCAGCCTCCCGTCGCGCCACCAGTAGGTGTGCACGGACAGCGGCGCGCCCGACGCGTCGTACTCCCGGGCGGCCGTCTCGATCAGCACCTCCAGCACGCCCGGCACCTGGAGGTCGAACGGCGCGAACAGCAGCCGGAACGGCGTGGGGAAGGCCACCACCGCACCGTCCGGCGGCAGTTCCCGGCCCGTGACCTCGCGGTGGACGGCGTCCAGGGCGAGGACCCGGCTCCCCGTCAGCGCCGAGTTCCCGGTGACGACGTGGAGGGCGCCGCCCTGACCGGTCGGCAGCACCTCGTGCCGTTCGACGGGCAGCCGGGCCAGCCGCGCCCGCGCGGCCTCGCGCAGCCGCGGCACCACGCCCAGTTCGGTGACGGCCTCCGAGGTCAGCACCTGCCAGCCGACGGGCGACTCCAGGGCGAGGAACTCCAGTACCCCCGGGGCGACTTCGAGCGCGTGCGGGTGCCGCGCGGACTCGGACAGCGAAGCCGCGTCCAACAGCAGCGGATAGAGCCGGGCGGTCACCTCCTCCGGCGGACCACCAGCCGCCCCCGGTCCCCGCACGGCGGCGACCAGCTCCCGGACGTGGGCCCGGACCAGCTCCGGCAACGGGACGTCCGCCCGCCGCCCCACCAGTTCGAGCAGCCCGCCGAGCCCGTAGTCACGCCCGTGGGCGTCCCGGGCGACGTCCCCGTGCAGGGTGACCTCCCACCCCGACTCCGCGAACGCCGCCCGCACCAGCGCGGCCAGCTCCGGCCCCAACTCCTGCCGTCCCATCGTCCCCTCCCAACTCCCGCTCCACCCCCGCCCCTTCGGGGACGCCACCAGCCCCCTGCCCGGTTGCCGTGCTCCGGACACGTCCGGCGGAACGGCCGACCTGCGCACGGGGAGGCGGGCCGGTCAGGCCTCGGGCCGGACGCCCAGCTCGGCGAGCAGGCCGCGGACCAACTCCTCGATCCGGTCGCGGATCGGGCGCACGGCCTCGACGCCCTGGCCGGCCGGGTCCTCCAACGTCCAGTCCAGGTACCGCTTCCCGGGGAAGAACGGGCAGGCGTCGCCGCAGCCCATGGTGATCACCACGTCGGAGGCCCGGACCGCCTCGACGGTCAGGACCTTCGGCACCTCGGCGGAGATGTCGATGCCGACCTCGGCCAAGGCCTCGACCACCGCCGGGTTCACCGCCCCGGCCGGGGCGGAGCCGGCCGAGCGGACCTCGACCCGGTCACCGCCGAGGCGGGTGAGGAAGGCGGCGGCCATCTGAGACCGGCCGGCGTTGTGCACGCAGACGAACAGCACGGACGGGACGGACGGGACGGCGGGAGTGCTCACGAGGGGTCCTTCGGGTGTACGGGGCGGGGCGGTGGGGTCAGCGGGCGGCCGCGGCCGGTTGGTGGTCGCCGTGCGGGACGACGACGTCCTCGGCGGCCGGGGTCGGGCGGCCGAACAGGACGGCGACCAGCCCGAGGCCGACGGCCAGGCCGACGAGCTGGGCGGCGATGAACGGCAGCACGGAGGCAGGGGCGATGCCGGCGAAGGTATCGGTGAACCCGCGGCCGATCGTCACCGCCGGGTTGGCGAAGCTGGTCGAGGACGTGAACCAGTAGGCGGCGCCGATGAAGGAGGCGACGGCCACCGGGGCGAAGTGCGCGCGGCCGACGCGGGCCAGGCCGAAGACCAGCAGGATCAGGCCGGCGGTCGCGACGACCTCGCCCAGCCACAGCTGCGGGGCCCAGCGGGCATGCGTCGACCAGCGCACCAGCGGCTCGCCGAACATCGCGTCCGCGAGCACCGCCCCGCCGACCGCCCCGGCGACCTGCGCCGCGACGTAGGCCGCCACCTCCCGCAGCCCGGGCCCACCCCCGGCACGGCGCCCGGTCCACCAGGCGGCCAGCGTCACGACGGGGTTGAAGTGGGCACCGGAGACCGGGCCGAGCAGCAGGATCAGCACACCGAGGCCGAACACGGTCGCCAGCGAGTTGGCCAGCAGCTGGACGCCGACGTCCGGGGAGAGCCTGGTGGCCTGGATGCCGGAGCCGACCACGACGGCGACCAGCGCGCCGGTCCCGACGAACTCCACGGCCGCCCGCCGGCCCAGCGGCGCCGTCCCGGTCATCCGGACTCCCCGGCGGGGGCCCGGAGCAGCGCGGACAGCTTGGCCAGCGCGGCGGGCAGCACCCAGTAGTAGACCCACGTCCCCCGGCGCTCGGACCCGACCAGCCCGGCCTCGCGCAGCACCTTGAGGTGGTGCGAGATCGTCGGCTGCGACACGTCGAACGGCCCGGTCAGGTCGCAGACGCAGGCCTCGCCGCCCTCGTGCGAGGCGATCAGCGACAACAGCCGCAGCCGCACCGGGTCGGAGAGCGCCTTGAACGCCTTCGCCAGGTCGACGGCGGCCGCCTCGCCCAGGGGCTCTCGGACCAGCGGCGAGCAGCACACGGCCGCGTCGTCCTGATCGAGCACCGGCAGTTGCAGATTCGACATACGTCTATGTTGACAGCCATCTATACAGGTGGCAACCTCGCCCATATCGACACCTGTCGAATCAACACCACGGACCGGGGAGAACCACCATGTCCCGCGTACAACTCGCCCTCCGCGTCGCCGACCTCGACGGCTCCGTCGACTTCTACTCCCGCCTGTTCGGCGTCGAACCCGCCAAGCGCCGCCCCGGCTACGCGAACTTCGCCGTCACCGACCCGCCGCTCAAGCTCGTCCTCCTCCAGGGCGAGGCCGACGCCCCCACCCACCTCGACCACCTCGGCGTCGAGGTCGGGACCACCGAGCAGGTCACCGCCGCCACCGCCCGCCTCAAGGACGCCGGGCTGGCCACCTTCGAGGAGAACGACACCTCCTGCTGCTACGCCCTCCAGGACAAGGTCTGGGTCCACGGACCCGGCCGGGAACCCTGGGAGGTCTACGTCGTCAAGGCCGACGCCGACACCCTCGGCAGCAGTAGCGACGGCGCCCCCACCACCACCGCCGCCTGCTGCACCGAACCGGCACCCGCCGCCGCAGGCTGCGCCTGCGGTTGACCCCCCTCACCACCACCGGCGGCCGGCCCCGGTCAGGACCGCGCGGCGCGGGCCGTGGGCAGCCAGGTGCGGTAGCGGCGCAGGGCCTGGCGCTGCTGGAGCTGTTCGGCGAGGAGGGCGACGGCCGGGTGGGTGCCGGGCCTGGGGGCGCGGCCGCGGGCGAGGCGGCGGAGCTGGTGGCGGACCTGGGCCATGGAGGCGGCCGAGGCCAGGGCCTTGTCGGACCAGGCGACCGGGCGGATCCCGCGGTCGGCCTCGCGTCCGGCGGCCCAGCGCTCGGGCAGGTCGGGGGTGACGGCGAGGGCGGTGCCGATGCCGACGACCTCCACGCCGCCGGCCAGGACCCGTTCGGCGGTGTCGCGCCGGGTGATGCCGCCGGTGAGCATCAGCGGGAGCGGGCTGGTGGTGGCCAACTCCTCCGCGAGGTCCAGGAAGTAGGCCTCGCGGGCGCGGGTGCGGTCGTCGGCGGGGCGGCCGGTCATGGCGGGGCTCTCGTAGCTGCCGCCGGAGAGTTCGACCAGGTCGACGCCGAGCGGTGCGAGCATCGCGATCACCTGCCGGGCGTCGTCGGCGTCGAAGCCGCCGCGCTGGAAGTCGGCGGAGTTGAGCTTGACCGCGACCGCGAAGGCCGGCGGGACGGCGGCCCGCACGGCACGGACGACGTCCAGCAGCAGCCGGGCCCGGTTCTCCAGCGACCCGCCCCAGGCGTCGGTGCGCCGGTTGACCAGGGGCGACAGGAACTGCGACAGCAGGTAGCCGTGCGCGGCGTGGATCTCCACGCCGTCGAACCCGGCCTCGGCGGCGCGCACGGCCGTGGTCGCGAACCGGTCGACGGTCGCGCCGATCTGCTCGGGGGTCATCGCGGTGGGGCGGCCGAAGCGGCTGCTGTGCCGCCCCAGATCGACGCCCACCGCGGACGGGCCCCACACCACGCCGGGCATGTCGGCGGCGACCTGGCGGCCGGGGTGGTTGATCTGCATCCAGACCGCCCCGCCGCCGGACTTGGCGGCCTCGGCCCAGGCGGTGAACGGCTCCAGCGGCGCGGCCTCGTCGAGCACGACGCCGCCCGGGCCGGTCAGCGCCTCGGCGTGGACCATGACGTTGCCGGTGATCAGCAGGCCGGTGCCGCCGGCGGCCCAGCGCCGGTAGAGCTCCAGCATCCGCCAGCCGGGCAGCTGGCCGTCGCCGGCCATGTTCTCCTCCATCGCCGCCTTGGCGATCCGGTTGCGCAGGACGGCCCCCGAGCGCAGGTGCAGGGGCGAGAACAGCTGGCTGGCCATTCGGGTCTCCTCTCCATCGAAGCCGTCGCATCGCTCGCGACGGACATCGCCTAGGATGTGTACATCGCTCACATTAGGCGAGAAATGTGAGCGGTGCATACATCCGGGAGGGTGACCCATGCCACAGCCGACGACCGGCTCGTACCACCACGGCGACCTGCGCGCCGCCTGCCTGCGCGCCGCGCGGGAGCTGCTGGAGGAGGACGGCGGCTCGGGCCTGTCCCTGCGGGCGGTGGCCCGGCGGGCCGGCGTCTCGGCGACCGCCCCCTACCGCCACTTCGCCGACCGCGAGGCCCTGGTCTCCGCCGTCGCCTCGGAGGGCTACCTCGAACTCGCCGCCGCCCTCACCGCGGCCCACCCCGCGCCCGCGACGCCCGACGAGCTCGCCGCCGTCGCCGTCGCCTACGTGCGCTTCGCCCTCGACCGCCCGGCGCTGTTCCGGGCGATGTTCGCCGAGCCCTGCAACCCGGCCAACGAGGAACGGGCGGCCGCGACCGCCGCCGTCCGCCAGTACGTCCACGGCATCGTCCACGGTGTGTTCCCCGGCGCCGACCCGGAGGCGCTGTCCACGGCGGTGTGGGCGCTGGTCCACGGCCTGGCCTTCCTGCACCTGGACGGCAAGCTCGACGCCGCCTCCCCCGAGGCGGTCTCCGCCCAGGTCACGGCGGCCGTCCTGGCGGCCTTCGCCATCGCACCGACGAAGGCGTAGCGCCGACGAAGGCGCGGCGCCGATGGGAACGTGGCGCCGATGGGAACGCGGCGCCGATGGGAACGCGGCGCCGTCAACGTGCCATCAGGGAAGCGACCGCCGGGATCAGGGACGCGTCAGGGGCCGACGCTCCCCCGGGCCCCACGGGCATAACGTCGTTACCGCGCCCGGCGATCGCGGGGCGCACCTCCCTTCCGCCGCACCCGTGAGGCACGCCATGCAGCAGCACCTGAGCTCCGAGGACCCCGAGCCCTCCCCGCGCGACCCGGCCGGACCGCTCCTGGTACCCGTCCGGTCGGGTCCGCTGGGCCACACCGCCCGGATCTTCCGTACCGCTCTCGGCGACCGTACGGCCGTCGCCTTCACCACCCCGCAGCGGCTCACCGCCGTACTGGGGCCCGCCCAGCCGTGGATCGCGCTCGCCGAGCCGGCCCTGCGCGCCCTCACCGAGCCGCTGGGCGTCACGACGCTCACCGTCGACCCCCAGCTCGCCGCCCCCGCACCCGCCCCGTCCGCGCCCGGCCCCTCCGCGCCGTACCGGCACCTGCCGCACCCGCCCACGCCCGGCCCCGCCGTGGCGGTCCCGCAGCGGCCGGGCCGGCTCTCCGCCGCCTGACCGCTCCCGCCGCCCCTCGCCCCTCTCCCCTCCCCCCGAGTCACCTCCGGACGGCGTCGATGGCCGGTCCGCCGTCCGGAGGTCCGTCCTCCCCGTCCGTCGCGGGTGACGCGCAGCGGCCCCGCTCAGGTCGCCGGGAGCAGCTCGTCGGCGCGCTCCGCGACCTCGCGGTGCAGGGCGTCGCGCACCGCGCGCACGGCGGGGCGGGTGACGGCCTCCCGGCGCACGGCCAGGACGATCGGCAGCCGGATGTCGACCTCCTCGGCCAGCAGCCGCCGCAGTCCGGCCCGTTCGGCCAGGAAGGCCGGCAGCACGCCGATCCCGGCCCCCAGCCGGGTCGCCTCCACCTGGGCGAAGACGTTGGTGGAGGAGAAGGCCGGGGTGACGCCGGGCAGGTGGCGCTCGATGTCGAGGTCGCCGACCTGGAGCATCGACTCGATGTAGAACACCAGCGCGTGGTCCCGGAGTTCGGCGGGCGTGCGGGGGCTCCCGTGCCGGACGAGGTACTCGTCGGCGGCGTACAGGCCCAGCGCGTAGTCGGTGAGGTGCTCGGTCACCAGTCGGCTGCGCGGCGGCCGGCCGATCGCGAGCGCGAGGTCGAAGCCGGCCGGGTGCAGGGTCAACTGGCGGGTTGCCGTAATGAGTTCGGCCTGCAGACCGGGGTGGCGCCGGCGCACCCGGGCCAGCGCGGGGGTGGCGAATACGGTACCGAAGCCGTCCGGGGCGCTCACCCGTACGGTGCCGCGCAGCGACGGCGCGTCCTGGCCGGAGACCGCGTCGACGACCTGGTCGAGGGCGTCCTCGATCGCGCGGGCGCCCTCCGAGACGGCCTTCCCCGCGTCGGTCAGTGCCCAGCCCTCGGTGCCGCGTTCCATCAGCCGGACGCCGAGGCCCCGTTCCAGCGCGGTGATGCGGCGCGACACCGTGGTGTGGTCCACCCCGAGCGCGTCGGCCGCAGCCACCAGCCGGCCGGTGCGGGCGACGGCGAGCAGGTAGCGGAGGTCGTCGGCGCGGAGCCTGCGCGGGTCGCGCCCGCGGGTGTCCGCGGGATCCGTACCGGCCGGGTGGGAACGGGAGTTCACCGCACCACGCTATCTGCATTTGTGCACAGCCGGTCTGCGCGATTGGCGATTGAACGCACGGCCCCGCCGACGGCACAGTCGAACCCGGCCGGGCCCGCCCGCCCCGCCCTCCCCAGCGTCGAGAGGTCCCCGATGGTCGCCAGCCTGTCCCTGCCCCGGATCATGCGCGTCGGCCGGGGCGCCGTCGAGGAGTTGGGCGAGGTGATGGCGGGCCTGGGGCTGAGCCGCCCGCTGCTGGTCACCGACGCGTTCCTGGTCGGCACCGGCGCGGCGGATCGCCTCACCGCCACGCTCACCGGCGCCGGACTGAGCCCCCGGCTGTTCGCCGACACCGTGCCCGATCCGACCACCGACTCCCTGACCGCGGGCCTCAAGGCCCTGGAGGAGCACGGCGCGGACTCGGTCGTCGGCTTCGGCGGCGGCAGCCCGATGGACAGCGCCAAGGCCCTCGCCCTGCTCGCCGTCCAGGGCGGCCGGATGCGCGACTACAAGGCGCCCCGGGTCACCCCCGGTCCGGCGCTGCCGGTGATCGCCGTCCCCACCACCGCCGGCAGCGGCTCGGAGGCGACCCAGGTCACCGTCATCACCGACAGCGACACGGACGAGAAGATGCTCTGCCTGGGCCCGGCGTTCCAGCCGCTGGCCGCCGTGATCGACCCGGACCTCACCCTGTCGATGCCGCCCCGGCTGACCGCCGACACCGGCCTCGACGCCCTCACCCACGCCGTCGAGGCGTACGTGAGCCGCAGGGCCAACCCGTTCACCGACGGCCTGGCCCTCACCGCGATCGGCACCATCGGCCGCCACCTGCGCCGCGCCTACGCGGACGGCACCGACACCGTGGCCCGCGAGGCGATGATGCTGGCCGCGACCCAGGCCGGGCTGGCCTTCTCCAACTCCAGCGTCGCCCTCGTCCACGGCATGAGCCGCCCGATCGGCGCCCACTTCCAGGTCGCCCACGGGTTGTCGAACGCGATGCTGTTCCCCGCCGTGACGGCCTTCTCGGTGCACGGCGCCCGCGCCCGCTACGCCGACTGTGCCCGCGCCCTGGGCGCCGCGACCGCCTCGGACCCGGACGACCTGGCCGCCGACCGGCTCGTCGACGCGCTCCGCGCGCTCTGCCTCGACCTGGCGGTGCCCACGCCCCGCAGCCACGGCATCGACCGGGACGACTGGACCAGGCTGACCCCCGTCATGGCCGAGCAGGCCCTGGCCTCCGGCTCGCCCGCCAACAACCCCGTCGTCCCCACCACCGAGCAGATCCGGGAGCTGTACGCCCGGATCTACGGCTGATCCGACCCGGCACGGATAATGGCCGGGCCGCCGGCCGACCGGGCCGGTGGGCGGCGATCGATCGAGAGGCAGCGCACGGATGACCCTGGAGGCAGGACGACGCGTCAGGTTGACGGAAGACCTCGGGCTCGGTGAGGCCGTCGCCGGCGACCCGGCTGCCGCCGTCGGCTTCCTGTCGCTGGGCGCCGGGGCGGAGGGCACCGTCGAGCGGGTGGACGGCGAACTCCCGGAGAGCGAAGGGGTGCGCGAGTACCAGCGGCTCAAGGCGCTGTTCGACGACTACGGGCACACCGTGCCCGAGGCCAGCCGGGAGCGGCTGGTGGCGCAGCTCGCCGCGCTGGAGCCGGAGTGGGCCGAGCACCGGGAGCGGGGGCGGCGGGTGACGGTCCGGGTCCGGCTGGACAACGGGTTCGTCCTCGACGGTGTACACCAGGACGTCCTTGCCGCACTGTGAGAGGGGGTCGTTCCGGCCCGGACCACAGGAGGCAGGACGATGCCCGACTGGACTGGAGGCAAGCCCGTGCCCGACGTGACCGGAGGCAAGCCGGTGCCCGACGTGACCGGAGGCAGCGCCGACCGCGATGCGGCGGCCCCCACCGAAACCACCCCCGCCGAAGCAGCCGCCACCGAGGACCCGACCACCGACACTCCGGCGGACGCCGGGAGCACGTCGGACGACTGAGGCGTCACCACCCGCGCGGCGGCCGGACCGGGCCGCCGCGCGGGTGCGTCAGCCCGTCCCCGGGTTGATCCGGGCCCGCTGGGCCAGCAGCTCGGTGAAGGCCACGGTGAGCGGGTCGGGGCGGGTGCGGGTGTAGGCGGCGAGGGCGCGGCGGACCGGCGGGTCGGGCCGCAGCAGCAGGCCGTCGAAGTGCGGCGGCACGATGTCGGCGGGCACCAGCGCCGGGCCGAGGCCGGCCGCGGCCAGCAGTGGTGCGGCGGAGGTCTGTTCGGCGCGGACGGCCGCCCGGGGGTGGAAGCCCGCGCGGGCGCAGGCCTGGTCGAGCAGCTCGGCGAGGCCGTTGTCGGGGGCGTAGTGGACCCAGGCCCGGTCGGCGAGCTCGCCGAGGGCGATCGAGCGGGTGGGGCGGGCCGCGAGCGGGTCGTCGGAGGCCAGTACGACCGTGAACTCCTCGACGCCGAGCTCCCGGATCGGCCCCTCCCAGCCGTCCGGCACCGGGCCGATGGCGAGGTCCGCCCGCCCTGCGGCCATCGCCTCCTGGAGCCGCTCGGCGTGGGAGTACTCGCGCAGCCGGATCCGTACGCCGGGGTGCCGCCGGTGCCAGGCCCTCAGGACGGGCGGCAGGATGCCGAGGCTGATCGAGTAGACGGCGGCGACCTCCAGCTCCCCCTCCTCCAGCCCGCTCGTGCGCCGGGCCACCGCTTGCAGGCGCTCGGCCTCGGCCAGTGCCGCCCGGGCGTGCGGCAGGACGGCCCGGCCGGTCGGGGTGAGCCGGACCGCGCGCGGCAGCCGTTCGAGCAGCGGGCCGCCGAGCGCGCCCTCCAGGGCCCGGACCTGGTGGGAGAGCGCGGGTTGGGTGACGTGCAGCTGCTCGGCGGCGCGGGTGAACGAGCCGGTGTCGACCACGGTGACCAGGTATTCGAGCTGTCGGAGCGTCGGCGTTGCCATGAGCGGATTTTATGGCAGTGGTAGAGAACAAGCCTTGGACTCATGGCAGCGCTCCGGGAGAGAGTCGACGTGCGGCCGCCGCCCGAGACACAGCGGACGGCCGGATCCCCGACGCCCCCGAAGGAGCACCCCCATGTCCATCGGCACCCCGCCGCTGTCCGCCGCCACTCCGCCGCAGGGCACCTCGCTGCTGGGGCAGCGCCTGATCGTGGTGGGCGCGGGTTCGCGCACCGGCCGCGCCGTGGCCACCGCCGCCTCGGCGGCCGGCGCCACGGTCGTCCTGGCCGGCCCCGACCCGCGCAAGCTGGAGTGGACGGCCGGCGAACTCGCCGGACCGTCCGAGGTCCTGCCCGTCGACCTCGTCGAGGAGCAGTCGATCGCCCGGTTCGCCGAGCGGGTCGGCACCTTCGACCACCTGGTCTCGACCGCCGCGATGCCCGCCAACGGCCCGCTGCGGGACCTCGAACTCGCCGACGTCCAGCGGGCGTTCGCCGCCAAGGTGATCGGCCCGCTGCTGCTCGCCAAGCACCTGGCCGGGCAGGCCTCCGAGCGCGGCTCGTTCACCTTCTTCTCCGGGGTCGCCGCCTGGCGCCCGGCGCCCACCCGCACGGTGATGGCCACCACCAACGGCGCGCTGGCCTTCCTGGTGCAGGCCCTGGCGGTGGAGATCGCCCCGGTCCGGGTCAACGCGGTCTCCCCCGGCATCGTCGACACCGGCTCCTGGGACGGCCTGGGCGCCGACAAGGACGCCTTCCTGCGCGGCGTCGCCGCCCGCAACCCGGCCCGCCGGGTCGGCACCCCGGAGGACCTGGTCAAGGCCGTGCTGTACGCGATCGACAACCCGTACGTCACCGGCACCGTGCTGCACGTGGACGGCGGCGGCCGGCTCGCCTGACCGCCCGCCGCCGCCCACCCCGCCCCACCCCGACTCGCCCCGCCCCGCCCCGAGGAGCAACTCCCCATGCCCTGGCCGATCCCGAGCCGCAGCGCCACCCGTACCGCCGCCGTCCTCGCCACCGTCGCCGCCCTCGCGACGGGCACCGCGGCCGCCGCCCCGGCCCCCTCCCCCGACCGGGGCCACCACCGCCCCGCTCCCAGCTGGCCGCAGAACCTGATCGACCGCTCGCCCGACCTGGTCCAGCCGAAGGCGCTCACCGCGGACCGCTCGATCGGCACCCGGCGCGCGGCCCAGGAAGTGCACCTGGCCCAGCAGTTGTACACCTTCTGGAACATTGGGCAGCAGCGCTACCTGGACGCGGCGATCGACCCGCAGTTCCGGGACAACACGCTCCCGCCCGGCCGCCCCCAGGGCCCGGCCGGACCGCTGTTCGCCTCGAAGAACTTCCGCGCCGCCGTCCCCGACCTGACCTGCGAGCTCTCCGACGTCCTGGTCGCCGGTGACCGGATCACCGCCCGGCTGGTCTTCCGCGGCCACTTCACCGGCACCTTCGACGGCGTCCGGGGGCGGGGCCAGGCCGTCGAGTTCAACGCCATCGACATCCAGCACGTCGGTACCGACCGGATCGTCGAGGACTGGCACATCGAGGACAACCAGGCGCTGCTGGCCCAACTGGGCGTCGGCAGCTGAGTCCTGACGATCGGCCCCGGTGCGGGCAAACCCTGGCCGGAACCGGGGCGGGCGGGAAACAAGGGCCGGAGCGGCAACTGGTGATGGGGGGTGACCCCGTAGTCGGCCAC
>NZ_JBHYGR010000019.1:77883-101644 GCF_042738155.1 Kitasatospora sp. NPDC059088
GTCGTCCTCCTCACTCTCGCGCCCCGGGGGGGGGCGGCCGCCCCGGGGTGGGGCGGGGGGCGCCCCGCCGGCCCCGCCCCCCCCCCGCCCCCCCCCCCCCCCCCCCCCGCGCCGAGCTGTAACCATGGTCCGATGCGCATACTGATCATGGGCGGTACCCGCTTCGTCGGCCTCCACTTCGCCCGGGCCGCGCTGGCCGCCGGGCACGACGTCACCGTGCTGCACCGCGGCCGCTCCGGCGCCCACCTGCTCCCCGAGGCCACCCACCTGATCGCCGACCGCGACGCCGACCTCACCGCGCTGCGCGGCCGGAGCTGGGACGCCACCGTCGACGTCAGCGCCTACTACCCGCGCCAGGTAAGGCAGTTGGCCGATGCCCTGGACCCCGGCGCGGCCGGTCACTACCTCCTGGTCTCCTCCATGGCGGTCTACGACACCCCCGCCGCGCCCGGGTTCACCGAGGACTCCCCGCTGCTCCCGGCCGACAGCCCGGAGCCCGAGGAGATCACCCCGGCCACCTACGGCATGCTCAAGGTCCAGTGCGAGCGCGCGGCCGTCGAGCGCTTCGGCCCGGACTCCCTGCTGGTGCGGCCGACGTACGTGATCGGCCCCCAGGACTACACCCACCGCTTCGACCACTGGGTGCAGCGGATCACCCGTGGCGGCGAGGTGCTGGCCCCGGGCCGGCCCGACGCCCCGCTCCAGGTCGTCGACGCCCGCGACCTCGCCGACTGGATGCTCGACCTGCTGACGAAGCGCGCCACCGGCGCCTACCACGCCGCGACTCCCCCGCCGTTCACGATGGGCGACCTGCTCGATGCCGTCGCCTCCGCCGTCGCCCCGGCCGGGACCACGCTCACCTGGGCCGACGACGACTTCCTCCGGACGTCCGGCGTCCAGGACCGCGCGCTGCCGCTGTGGCACTCCGACCCGCTGCGCCGGGCCACCAACACCGCCGACCCCGCCGCCGCGCTCGGCACCGGCCTGCGGCTCCGCCCGGTGGCGGACACCGCCCGTGACATCGAGCCGTTCGAACCGCTGCCGCAGGCCCTGACCCCGACCGCCGAGGCCGACCTCCTCGCCGCCTGGCACCGCCGCTGAACTGCGACCGGGCAGCCGTCCAGTTGTCCGGCGGACCCTTCAGCGACCCCGTGGCTCAGTCGAGCTCGGTGTCGCTGAGCCCGAGCCGCAGGTGCTCGATGTGGTAGACGGCCTGGTCGAGCAGGGCCGCGACGTGGTTGTCGTACAGCGCGTAGACCACCGAGCGGCCCTCGCGCCGTCCGACGACCAGGCCGAGGTTGCGCAGCAGCCGGAGCTGGTGGGAGCAGGCGGACTGCTCCAGCCCGACCTCGGCGGCGAGTTCGGTGGCGGCGCAGGGGCCTTCGCGCAGCCGGGAGAGGATCAGCAGCCGGGAGGGGGTGGCCAGGGCCTGCAGGGTGGTGGCCACCCGGGCGGCACTGGCTTCGTCCAGGCGGGTGTGCGGGACGGCGGTTGCGGGGGCTGCTCCATGACCCATGCGGGCAATAGTACAACTCATATATGAAGAAGCGTTCATATGTTCATGTATGGTGAGTGAGTCACCGGCTCCGCCCTGCCCCGAGCCACCGGTTCCGCCCTGCCCCGAAGGGTCCCGTCCGCATGCCCACCACCCTGATCGAGCGCCCCGCGACGCCCGCCGCACCGCGCCCCGACAGCGCCCCGCGCCGCCGCACCCGGGTGTTCGCCCTCCCCGAGGCCCGCTGGGCCGCCGCCGCGACCGCGCTCTTCCTGATCGCGCTCCCGCTCCAGCTCACCGGCGCCCCCGCCTGGGCCTGGGCGCCGCTCTACGCCCTCGCGTACGCCACCGGCGGCTGGGAGCCCGCCCGGGCCGGGCTCCAGGCCCTGCGCGAGAAGACCCTCGACGTCGACCTGCTGATGATCGTCGCCGCGCTCGGCGCCGCCGCCGTCGGCCAGGTCATGGACGGCGCGCTGCTGATCGTCATCTTCGCCACCTCCGGCGCCCTGGAGGCCCTGGCCACCGCCCGCACCGCCGACTCCGTCCGCGGACTGCTCGACCTGGCCCCGCCCACCGCCACCCGGCTGCTGCCCGACGGCGCCGAGGAGAGCGTGCCGACCGAACGGCTCGCCGTCGGCGACACCGTCCTGGTGCGCCCCGGCGAGCGGATCGGCGCCGACGGCCGGGTCCTGGACGGCGCCGGCGAGGTCGACCAGGCCACCATCACCGGCGAGCCGCTGCCCGTACCCAAGCAGCGTGGTGACGAGGTGTTCGCCGGCACCCTCAACGGCACCGGCGCCCTGCGGATCCGGGTCGAACGGGACGCCGCCGACTCGGTGATCGCCCGGATCGTCCAGCTGGTCGAGGAGGCCGCCGAGACCAAGGCGCCGACCCAGCTGTTCATCGAGAAGGTCGAGCAGCGCTACTCGATCGGCATGGTGGTCGCCACCCTGGCCGTCTTCGCCGTGCCGCTCGCCCTCGGCGCCGCCTTCACCGGCTCGCTGCTGCGGGCGATGACCTTCATGATCGTCGCCTCGCCGTGCGCCGTGGTCCTCGCCACCATGCCGCCGCTGCTCTCCGCGATCGCCAACGCCGGTCGCCACGGCGTCCTGGTGAAGTCCGCGGTCGTGATGGAACGCCTGGGCCAGGCCGACGCCGTCGCCCTGGACAAGACCGGCACCCTCACCGAGGGCACCCCCCGGGTCACCGACCTCCGCCCGC
Source organism: Kitasatospora sp. NPDC059088 (assembly GCF_042738155.1). NCBI lineage: Bacteria > Bacillati > Actinomycetota > Actinomycetes > Kitasatosporales > Streptomycetaceae > Kitasatospora > Kitasatospora sp. NPDC059088. The sequence continues at coordinate 80,600 of NZ_JBHYGR010000019.1, forward strand.
TGACCGGCTCCGGCCTGTCGGAGGAGGAGCTGCTCGCACTGGCCGCGGCCGCCGAGCACCCCAGCGAGCACCCGCTCGCCCGCGCCGTCGTCGACGCCGCCCACACCCGCGGCCTGGCCCTCGCCGCGGCCGAGGACTTCACCTCCGCCCCCGGCATCGGCGTCACCGCCACCGTCGGCGGGCACGCCGTCGCGGTCGGCGCCCCGGCCCGGATGCCGAGCGGCGCCGCGGACGAGGTCCGGGCCGAAGCCGCCGCCCTGGCGGCCGAGTTGGAGGACGGCGGCCGCACCGCCGTCCTGGTCGTACGGGACGGCGTCCCGGTCGGCCTGCTCGGCATCGCCGACCGGCTGCGCCCCGACGCCGCCGCCACCGTCCGCGCGCTCACCGCCCTGACCGGCACCGCCCCGATGCTGCTCACCGGGGACAACCCGCGCGCCGCCGCCCGACTGGCCGCCGAGGTCGGCATCACCGACGTGCGGGCCGGCCTGCTGCCGCAGGACAAGGTCGCCGCCGTCCGCGAGCAGGAGCAGGCCGGGCGGAAGGTCCTGGTGGTCGGCGACGGCGTCAACGACGCGCCCGCGCTGGCCGCCGCCCACACCGGCCTCGCGATGGGCCGGGCCGGCTCCGACCTTGCCCTGGAGACCGCCGACGCCGTCATCGTGCGCGACGAACTCGCCACCGTCCCGGCCGTGGTGGCGCTCTCCCGGCGGGCCCGGTCGCTCGTGGTGCAGAACCTGGTGATCGCCTCGGTGTTCATCTCCGTGCTGGCCGTCTGGGACCTGGTCGCCACCCTCCCGCTGCCGCTGGGAGTCCTCGGCCACGAGGGCTCGACCGTCCTGGTCGGCCTCAACGGCCTGCGGCTGCTCCGCGAGTCCGCCTGGACCAGGGCCCGGGCCGGGACCGGGCGCTGAGCCACCGGCCGAACAGCTCAGGCCGCCGCCCCCGGCACCGAAGGGGGGCGGCGGCCTTCCGCACGCTCGGGGTCAGCTGTGCTTCCAGCTCACCGAGAAGGCGCTGCCGCCGCTCAGCCCGGAGGTGGTGGCCTTGGTGACGCCGCCGGAGGCCATCGTGATGGCGTCCGGGTTGAACCCGCCCAGGCTCTGGCCGTTGACGCTCGCGCCGCTGAACGCCACCGAGTGGAAGTTCGACAGCGGGAGCACCCCGGTGGCGCTGGAGGGGGCCTCGGCGATCACCTCGGCGGAGGCCAGGGCGGCGCTCTTGAGGGACTTGTTGACGGTCCGGCTCCAGCCCGCCGTGGTGTCGGCGAGGGTGAGGGTGAAGGAGCCGCTGCCGTTGGTGGTGACGCTCGCGGTGAAGTGGTCGCCGGGCCGCACGGTGTTGCTGAAGTCGACCGGGTACGCCGGGTACATCTCGTACCAGGACGAGTACACCGGCGAGCCGCCGGAGCAGTCGGCCTCGGTGCCGGTCTGCTCGACGCTGTTGCTGCCGTCGCCGTCCAGGCCGACCCAGAAGCTGGACCAGGTGTCGGTGCCGGTGCAGGAGACGGCGGGCTGGACCCAGCTGGCCTTGACGCTGGTGAACCGGCCGCCGGTGGCGGCGTAGCCGGACCAGTTGCCGCTGGTGCTGTGCAGCGTGCCGCCGCCGTGGTGGGCGGCGAGCGGGGCCTGGACGAGGCTGGGGGCGGTGGCGGCGACGGCCGGTGCGGCGGCGCCGAGGACGGTCAGCAGGGCGGTGGTCACGGCGAGGGTGCGCCGACGTGCTTCGGGCATGGCTACTCCCTTGTGAGGGGGTGGAGTTGGCCGAGCGTCGACAAAGGTAGACCCGCCGGGTCAGCCCGAGAGGTCACGCGGACATAACGAACCGTCACCCCGTCAAGGCGTCACGGGGCAGACCGCGAAGGAGCGGGTGCGTAGGGGCGGGGCGCGAAGGGAGCGCGCTACTCGGTGCCGGCGACCGGCTCGACTGCGGGGAGCACCGGCGACGGGGCCGGCGCGTCGTACTCGGCGAGCATCGCCCGGGTGAAGCCGAAGAAGTAGGTGGCCAGGAAGCCGACGACATAGCCGGTCAGCAGGCCGCCGCCGTAGACGGCCGCGCTCGCGGCCAGGCCGTGCGGGCCCGCCAGCAGCGGGAACAGGGCCCAGCCGGACGGGCCGACGGCGGTGGAGCCGACGGCGCTGCCGAGCTGGCCGGCCACGCCGACGAAGGCGCCACCGGCGGCGCCGCCCACGCAGGCCGTGACGAACGGGCGGCCGAGCGGCAGGGTGACCCCGTAGACCAGGGGTTCGCCGATGCCGAGCAGCCCGGCCGGGAGGGCGGAGCGGATCGTCGCCCGGATCGAGGCGTTGTGGCGCAGCCGGAGGTAGACGGCTGCGGCGCAGCCGACCTGCCCGGCGCCGGCCATGGCGAGGATCGGCAGCAGCACGGTGGAGCCCTGCTGCTGGATCAGGGTGGTGTGGATCGGGATCAGCGCCTGGTGCAGGCCGAGCATCACCAGCGGCAGGAAGAGGCCGCCGAGCACCATCCCGGCGAGCAGTCCGCCGTGGGCGAGCAGCCAGGTGGCGGCGTGGCCGATGCCGGTGGAGACCTCCCCGGCGACGTACATCAGGCCGTACAGGGCGGCCAGCCCGCCGAACAGGACGGTGACGGTGGGGGTGACCAGGACGTCCAGCGAGGCGGGCACGATCCGCCGTGTCCAGCGCTCCAGCTGGACGGCCAGCAGCGCGGCGAGCAGCGCCCCGACCACGCCGCCCTGGCCGGGGGTGAGGTGCTGGCCGAAGGCCTCCACCTTGGCGACCCCGGCGTAGACGATCACCCCGGCCACCGCCCCGCCGAGCACGGGCGTGCCGCCGAACTCCTTCGCCGTGTTGTAGCCGACGAAGACGGCGAGCAGGGACATGAACCCCGAGGAGACGGCCGTCAGCGCGGCGACCAGGGCCGGCGCCCAGCCGAGGTTGGCCAGCCCCCCGGCGAGCGCCGCGACGATGCCGCAGCCGATCAGGGCGGGGATCAGCGGGACGAAGACGTTCGCGATCCGGCGCAGCGCCCGCTTGACCGGGGTCGCGTTGCGCACCCGGGCCTGCGCCCGGATCCGCTCCCCGCGCCCGGCGAGGTCCTCGGCAGTGGGAGCCGAGGCGGTGGGGGCCGAGGCGATGGGGACCGGACCGTCCGCCGTCTCGGCCCCACCGCCGGCGTCGAGCAGCCGCAGCAGCTGCGCGGTGACCCCGGCGACGGCCGCCGGGCCGAGCACGATCTGGTAGGTGTCGTCGTCGACCGTGCCCAGGACGGCCGGCAGCGCCGCGAGCGCCGCACGGTCGACCAGGGAGCGGTCCGCCAGGCCCAGCCGGAGCCGGGTCATGCAGTGGGCCACCGAGCGGATGTTGGCGGCGCCGCCGACCAGCGGGAGGATCGCCTCGGCCACGGCGCGGTTCTTCTCGTCCGACATGCCAAGGGAGGTACCCGAATCGCCCCGGCGCCCAACCGGGTCCCGCCCGGCGAACCCCGTACGCCCCATCCTGCGCGACGGACCCGACGCGCCCTGACGCGACCCGACCCCGACCCGACCCCGACCCGACCCGACCCTGACCCGATGCGCCCTGACACCCCGGCGCTCCTTCCCCCACCGCCGCTGAACCGCCCTCGTGCGGTGGGGTGTTGACGAACCGAAGCCGCCCGGCCGCCCACCCCGCCGGCCCGGCCGTACGGCGCGGGGCCCGGCCCGGCCTCGGCCGTTCCGTGTGCGAGGTGAACCGCCGCTCAGCGCGGCCGGCGGCGAGGCGGCGCCAGTGGCGGGATCCCGCCCGGTCAAGCCTCGGTCATGGGGTGGACTTCGGCCTTGTTCGCCGCCACCGGGCTTGGCTACCTTCCTACCGCTGACGCCGTGAAGGCTCGGCACCACCTCCTTGGCATGCCCCGATCATCGATCGTCCGGCGGCGCCCCCCGTCCCCCACGGGCCGACGTGCCGTGCCCCGCCGACCCTCCAGGGCAGCCGTCTGCTCGTGCGCGTCTCCCCCTCACACCCCGGGCCTGCCCGCCGACCGGCCGCCTGACGACGGCCTCCTCGGCGCCCCCGGGGTCCCACCCCCCACCTGGGAGGGCTCCGTTGCGCAACTTCCTCCGTTCCCCCCTGCGGCACCGCCGGCTCCGGGCCGGCACCGCGACCTTCGCGGTCGGCGCCGTGGTCGCCGCCGGCCTCGCGCTGGCCGCCCCGGCCGACGCCTCGGCCACCTGGTCCGGCCAGGCCGGTGCCGCCGGCAGCGGCGTCCGGCACGTGTGCGCCAAGCCGAGCGGCCCGCACCGGATGGCCTGCGACGCGCTGGTGCGCACCGACGTCGTCCAGCCGCACGCCTTCGCCCTGAACGCGGTCTCGCCGGACGCGACGCCGTCCGGCCTCGGCCCCGGCGACCTGCAGAGCGCCTACGCCCTGCCCGCCAACGGGGGCGCCGGTCAGACCGTCGCCATCATCGACGCGCAGGACGACCCCAACGCCGAGTCCGACCTGGCGACCTACCGCACGCAGTACGGGCTGCCTGCGTGCACCACCGCCAACGGCTGCTTCAAGAAGATCGACCAGAACGGCGGCACCAGCTACCCGACCTCCGACACCGGCTGGTCGGGCGAGATCTCCCTCGACCTCGACATGGTCTCCGCGGTCGCGCCGAACGCCCACATCCTGCTGGTCGAGGCCAACTCGGCGACCATGGGCGACCTCGGCGCCTCGGTCAACCAGGCCGTCGCCCAGGGCGCGAAGTTCGTCTCCAACAGCTACGGCGGCGCCGAGGACTCCAGCGACACCACCTCGGACAGCCAGTACTTCAACCACCCCGGCGTGGCCATCACCGCCTCCTCCGGCGACTCCGGCTACGGCGCCCAGTACCCGGCCGGCTCCCAGTACGTCACCTCCGTCGGCGGCACCTCGCTGACCCGCGCCTCCAACGCCCGCGGCTGGAGCGAGTCCGTCTGGGGCACCAGCTCCGGCGGCGAGGGCGCCGGCTCCGGCTGCTCCGCCTACGACCCCAAGCCCAGCTGGCAGACCGACAGCGGCTGCGCCAACCGCACCATCGCGGACGTCTCCGCCGTCGCCGACCCGGCCACCGGCGTCGCCGTCTACCAGACCTACGGCGGCAGCGGCTGGGCCGTGTACGGCGGCACCAGCGCCTCCGCGCCGATCATCGCCGCCGTCTACGCCGACGCGGGCGCCCCGGGCGCGGGCGACGTCCCGGCCAAGTACGCCTACCAGCACGCCGGTTCGCTGAACGACGTGACCAGCGGCGCCAACGGCACCTGCTCGCCGACCTACCTCTGCACCGCCGGCGCCGGCTACGACGGACCGACCGGCCTCGGCACCCCCAACGGCCTGGCCGCCTTCACGGCCGGCGGCAGCAGCGGCGGCAACACCGTCACGGTCACCGGCCCCGGCAACCAGAGCGGCACCGTCGGCACCGCGGCCAGCCTGCAGATCCACGCCAGTGACTCGGCCTCCGGCCAGAGCCTCAGCTACTCGGCCACCGGCCTGCCGACCGGACTGTCGATCAACTCCTCGTCCGGCCTGATCTCCGGCACCCCGACCACGGCGGGCAGCAACAACGTCACGGTCACCGCCAAGGACACCACCGGCGCCACCGGCTCCGCCTCCTTCACGTGGACCGTCGCGGGCACCGGCGGCGGCACCTGCACCGGCGGCGGCCAGCTGCTCGGCAACCCCGGCTTCGAGACCGGCACCGCCTCCCCGTGGACCGCGTCCAGCGGCGTGATCGACAACTCCAGCAGCGAGCCGAGCCACTCCGGCTCCTGGAAGGCCTGGCTCGACGGCTACGGCAGCACCCACACCGACACCCTCAGCCAGACCGTCACCATCCCGGCCGGCTGCAAGGCGACGCTCAGCTTCTGGCTGCACGTCGACACCGCCGAGACCGGCACCACGGCCTACGACAAGCTCACCGTCCAGGCCAACTCCACCACCCTGCACACCTACTCCAACGTCGACGCCGGCACCGGCTACGTGCAGCGGACCTTCGACCTGTCGAGCTTCGCGGGCCAGAGCGTGACCCTCAAGTTCACCGGCACCGAGGACTCCTCCCTGCAGACCAGCTTCGTCATCGACGACGCGGCCCTCAACGCCTCCTGAGCGACCGTACGACGCGCACAGCTCCAACCCGTGTGGGCCGCAGCCTCGCTGCGGCCCACCGGCCTGTCCGGCACCGACCTGTCCCGCGCCGGCACCCGTCAACCCCGTGCCTGCGCCCGGCGGGACCTACCAGGGGACGGTCCGGCCGAACCGGTCCAGGTACGCCAGTCCGGGCGTGCCCAGCCGGGACAGCAGGACGTCCACCAGCAGGGGGACGGTCTCCTCGACGGTGAACGGCGCGTCCGGGCCGCCCAGGTCCGTGCGGATCCAGCCCGGCGCCAGGAGCAGGAAGGCCCGCCCGGTGCCGCTGCGCCGGGCCGCGAAGCTCCGCAGGAACATGTTCAGGGCCGCCTTGCTGCCCCGGTAGACCTCGCGGCCGCCGGACGTGTTGTCCGTGATGCTGCCCTGCCCGGAGGACATCACCCCGATCAGGCCCGCAGGGGCGACCAGGTCCTCGAAGGCTTCGATGACGCGCAGGGGGCCGAGCGCGTTGGTGACCATCACGTCGACGAAATCGGCGGTCGTGACCGCCCCGATCGGTGTCCGCTCGTTGCTGGTGGTGCCCGCGTTGACGAAGAGCACGTCGAACCGTCGGTGCGCCAGCCGTTCGTGCAGCGGGGGCAGCAGGCCGGGGTCGTTGACGTCGAGCTGCTCGACGGTCACCCGCCCGCCGGCGCGGTCCGCCAGCCCGTGCAGCGGCGTGCGGGCCGCGGGGTCGCGCACCGTGCCGACCACCGACCAGCCCCGGTCGAGGAACTCCGCCGCCATCGCGTGGCCGAGGCCGCGAGAGGCCCCGACGATCAGGGCGGTCGGTGGGTGCGGTGCGCTGCCTGTCGATGACATCCGGCGTCATCCCCATCTCTTCGGGTCTTCGGGTCTTCGGGGTCTCGCTGCTGCGAGCCCTGCTTCCCGCTTCGGGCACCGCCGAGTGTTCCGCCCGCACCGCCACCCGGGCGAGCCACCGGCCCCCGTCCGTAGGATCGCCCCCATGGCAAGGTCCCCGATGTCGGAATCCACTCCGATCCAGCCCGACGACGTGCGAATCATCCGGGCGTTGCAGATCGCTCCGCGGGCCTCGTTCGCCGCGATCGCGACCGCCCTCGGCCTGACCGAGGGCGCTGTCAACCGCCGCTACCGCCGCCTGTGCGCCGACGGCGTCATCCGGGTGGCCGGCGTGGTCAACCCGGGCGCCCTGGGGCAGAGCAGGTGGCTGGTGCGGCTGCGCTGCCGCCCCGGGAGCGCCCCGGCGATCGCCGACGCGCTGGCCGGGCGGGACGACGTCAACTGGGTGTCGCTGGACGCGGCGGGCTGCGAGATCACCTGCGCGACGCAGTCCCGGACCCGGGAACAGCGCGAGGACCTCCTCGGGCAGCGGCTGCCCCGTACGGCCGCGGTGCTCGACATCAACGCCGTCGCCATGCTCCGCCAGTTCCTCGGCGGGCGCGGCCACTACTGGTCCGCCCTCCAGGGCACGCTGTCCCCGCAGGAGGAGGCGGCACTGGGCGGCGACGGACCCCCGTTCACCGAGTCCCCGGTCGTCCCCCGCGATCCGCTGCACCTCGCCCCGGAGGACGAGAAGCTGCTCGCCGCGCTCGCCGCCGACGGCCGGGCCGGTCTGGTCGACCTCGCCGCGGCCGCCGGGCTCACCCCGGGGCGCGTCTCCCGGCGCCTGGACACCCTGCTCCGGCACCGCGCCGTCCACCTCGACGTGGAGATCGCCGCGGCGGCCCTGGGCTACCACGCCCGCGCCCACCTCTGGCTCCGGGTGCACCCCTCGGAGCTGAAGAGCGCGGGCCGCACCCTGGCGCAGGAGCCCGGGATCGCCTTCGCCGCGGCCGTCTCCGGGCCCTGGAACCTCCACGCCGTCGCGCACTGCCGGGACCTCGACGAACTGTTCGAGTTCACGTCGGAACGGATCGGGTCCCTCGCCGGGCTCCAGGGCATGGAGGTCTCCCCCGTGCTGAGGCAGGTCAAGCAGGCCGGCACCCGGCTCGTCGGCGACCGCCTCGTCAGCCCGGCCGGCGCCCGTCCACAACGCTGAGCGACCGGGGCGGGGAGCCGGGAGCGGGGAGCGGGGAGCGGGGAGCGGGGAGCGGGGAGCGGGGAGCGGGGAGCGGTACGAACGGCGGTGGCCCAACGGCGGTGGTGCTACGGCGAGTCCAGCTCCCGGGCCGCGCGCATCCGGACCATCAGCGCGTCGGGGGCGATGATCGGGTCCGGGTACTCGGGGGCGAGCATCCACGGGCGGTGCACGGCCGGCCCGGGCAGGTGGGCCAACTCCGGTACCCAGCGCCGTACGTAGGCCCCGTCGGGGTCGTAGCGGTCGGCCTGGCGCAGCGGGTTGAGCACCCGGTTGGGCCGGGTGTCGGTGCCGGTGCCGGCCACCCACTGCCAGTTGAGCTGGTTGTTCGCGACGTCGCCGTCGACCAGCAGGGAGAGGAAGTGGGCGGCGCCGATCCGCCAGTCCAGGTAGAGGGACTTGGCGAGGAAGCTGGCCGTCAGCAGCCGGGCCCGGTTGTGCATCCAGCCCTCCTCGGCGAGCTGGCGCATCCCGGCGTCGACGATCGGGTAGCCGGTGCGGCCCTCCCGCCAGGCCTGGGCCTCGTGCTCGTCCCGGTGCCAGCGGTCCTCCCGGGTGCGGTAGTCGCGGTGCGCGGCGTCGGGCCGGGCGGCGAGCACCTGGTGGTGGAAGTCCCGCCAGGCCAGCTGCCGGACGAAGGCCTCCGCCCCGGGGCCGCCGCGCTGGAGGGCGCGGGCGGTCAGCTCGGTGGCCGACAGGCAGCCGAAGTGCAGGTACGGGGAGAGCCGGGAGGTGTCGTCGGCCGCCAGGTCGTCGTGGACGTCGGCGTACGCGTCGACGTCCCAGCGCCGCCAGCGCTCCCGGGCCGCGGTCTCGCCGCCGCGCGGCAGCGAGGGTGAGAACGGGCCGCTGACCGCGAGGTTCTCGCTGCCGATGCCGTCCGGTGTGCGGATCACCCGGGGCGCGCCCAGCACGGTGCGGTGCGGGGTCTGCTGCCAGGCCCGGTGGTACGGGGTGAAGACGGCGTAGTGGTCGCGGCCCGCCGGGGCGACCCGGCCGGGCGGCACGACGGTCACCGAGGCGTCGTGGACGTGCAGCCGGTCGCCGAACAGGGCGAGCAGCGCGGCCTCGCGCCGCCGGGCGTAGCCGCTGACCCCGGCGGCGACGTGCACCGTCCCGGCCCCGGTCTCGGCGGCGAGCCCGGCCGTCTGCTCGGCGGTCGGCCCCCGGCGGACGATCAGCCGGGAGCCGGTGCGGCGCAGCGAGGCGTCCAGGTCGGCGAGGCAGTCGGCCAGGAAGGCCAGCCGGTTGGGGGCGGCGAAGCCGGCCGCCTCGACGGCCGGGTCGAGGACGAACAGCGGCACCACCTGGTCGGCGGCGGCGCGGGCGGCGTGCAGCACGGGGTTGTCGTGCAGGCGCAGGTCCTGGGTGAACAGGGCGATCGAGACGGTCATCGGCGGGACCTCGGAGCGGGTGCGGTCGGGGTTCTGGGGGTGGGGTGCGGCGGGTGCGGCGGGTGCCGGACCGTTCCCGGTCCTTCGGAGCGGGTCGCCGCGCGGATTGGCGGTGCTCCCGCGGTCCGCCCCGCCACGGTGGGCGACCGGTCAGGCGGCATGCCGGGCCCGTTCGGTGATGTTGCGCGCCATGGCGTCGAAGACCACCGAGTGGAACGGCGCCACCGACCACCAGTAGGCGTGGCCGGCCAGTCCGTGCGGGTGGAACAGGGCGCGCTGGCGGTAGCGGGCGCCGCCTTCGCCGTCCGGGGAGACCCGCAGTTCGAGCCAGGCCAGGCCGGGCAGTCGCATCTCGGCCCGCAGCCGCAGCAGACGCCCGGGTTCGATCTCCTCGACCCGCCAGAAGTCGAGGGCGTCGCCGACCCGCAGGTGCTCCGGGTCGCGTCGGCCGCGTCGCAGGCCGACCCCGCCGGCCAGCCGGTCGAGGGTGCCGCGCAGCGCCCAGGCGAACGGGAGGGAGTACCAGCCGTTGTCGCCGCCGACGCCCTCGACGACCCGCCACACGGCGGCCGGGTCGGCGTCCACCCGCCGTTCCCGCAGGTCCTGGTAGAGGCTGCCGCCGGCCCAGTCGGGGTCGGTGGGCAGCGGGTCGCTGGGGGCGCCGGGCAGCGAGGCGGAGGACCACCGGGTGGTGACCCGGGCCTCGCGGATGCGGCGCAGGGCGAGTTCGAGGGCGCGGTCGAAACCGGTCAGGCCCTGCGGCGGGTCGGGGATCCAGCGGGCGACGTCGTGCTCGTGGCAGACGACCTCGTGCCGCAGCGACTCCACCAGCGGGCGGGCGAGTGGCCCGGGCACGGGGGTGACCAGGCCGACCCAGTGGCTGGACAGCGCCGGGGTGAGCACCGGCACCGGCAGGATCAGCCGTGGCGGCAGGCCGGCCGCGCGGGCGTAGCGCTGCATCATCAGCCGGTAGGTCAGCACGTCCGGTCCGCCGATGTCGAAGGCCCGGTCGACCTCGGGCGGCAGCCCGGCCGCGCCGACCAGGTAGTGGAGCACGTCGCGGACGGCGACGGGCTGGATCCGGGTGTTGACCCAGCGCGGGGTGACCATGGCGGGCAGGCGTTCGGTCAGGTAGCGGAGCATCTCGAAGGAGGCGGAGCCGGAGCCGATGATGACGGCGGCCCGCAGTTCGGCGGTGGGCACCCCGGCCTCCCGCAGCACCCGGCCGACCTCGGCACGCGAGCGCAGGTGCGGGGACAGCTCGGCCTCGGGCACCCCGGCGGGCACCAGCCCGCTGAGGTAGACGATCCGGCCGACCCCGGCCCGGGCGGCCGCGCGGGCGAAGGCGCGGGCGGCGCGGCGGTCGGTGGACTCGAAGTCCGGCCCGGTGCCGAGGGAGTGGACCAGGTAGTAGGCGACGTCGACGCCGTCGAAGGCGCCGTCCAGCGCCTCCGGCCGGGTGACGTCACCCGCGACCGCCTCCACCTCGGCGCGCCACGGCTGGTCGCGCAGCCGGCCCGGGTCGCGGGCCAGGCAGCGGACGCGGTGCCCGGCGGCGAGCAGTTCGGGGACCAGGCGGCCGCCGATGTAGCCGGTGGCGCCGGTGACCAGGCAGTGCTTGCCGGTCGGGGTCGGCTCGTCCATGGTCCGCTCCTTCGGTTCCTTCCGTACGGCGGGGTGTGCCCGGTGGGTGTGCCCGGCGGGTGTCCGGGGGCCGGGGGGGTGCCCCGGTCCTGGTCAGCGGAGCAGCGCCTCCAGGTGGTCGACGGCCGTGGCGAGGTCGCGCGGCCGCAGGGTGCCCGGTGGGCGGCGGGGGCCGGCCCAGCCCGGCCCGGCGACCAGCACCACCGGCTGGGTGCGCGCGCCCTGCGGGCCCCAGGCCGTCCGGACCACCCGTTCGACCAGGGCCCGGTCGGCGGTGCGGGTGACCTGCGACCAGAGCAGCACGGCGGGCGGGCCGGTCCGGCGCACCGCTTCGAGCAGCGCCTCGGGCGGCAGGGCGGGGCCGAACATCCGGAACGGCAGGCCGCGTTCGGCCAGCGCCGCGGCGAGCGCCTCCAGCGGGAGGGCGTGCAGTTCGGACGGCATCCCGGCGAGCAGCACGGCCGGGCCGGGCAGCGGCTCCGGCCGGTCGGCGACCCGGCGCAGCGCGGCCGCCACGTGCCAGGACAGCAGGTGCTCCACCTCGACGTAGCGCTCGCCCTCGGCGACCCACTTGCGCCCGGCCGCCCGCAGCGCCGGGGTCATCACCTCCGTCCAGGCGACGACGGCGCCGAGCTCGTCGACGCTGCGGCGCAGGATGCGGGCCACCTCGGGGGCGTCCAGCCGGACGGCGGCCCGGGCCAGGCCCCGGCACTCGGGGCGCACGGTGCCCACCGGCAGGGTGTTGCCGCCGGAGGCCGTCCCCGTCCGGGCGGTCGGCCGCCCGGGCCCGGAGCCGGACCCGGAGCCGGAGTCGGAGCCAGGGCCGGACCCGGCCGCCAGGGCCGTCCGGGCGGCCTCGGCGGGGTTGACGCCCCGGGCGGTGAGCCGGCACATCTCCTCCAGGACGGCCACGTCCTCCGGCTCCCAGCGGCGGTGCCGCCCGGGGGCGCGGTGGGCCGGGCCGATGCCGTAGCGGCGCTCCCAGGACCGGATGGTGGTGGGCGAGACGCCGAGCCGGCGGGCGAGGGCTCCGGTGGTCAGTCCGGCCGGGGCCGGTGCGGTCGGGGCGGTCACGGCCGCGAGCCTACGACGGGGCGCCGGGGCCCGCTCGGCCGGCGCGCGCGCGGCCGGGGCGGGGGCCCGGCCGCGTCGCCGAGCTCCTCGCGCAGCCGGCCGAGGGCGTCGCGGATGCGGGTCTTGACGGTGCCCAGCGGCGCGCCGAGCGCGGCGGCGGCCTGGGTGTGGGTGCAGCCGCCGAAGTAGACCAGCAGCAGGCACTCGCGCTGGACCTCGGTCAGCCCGGCCAGCGCGTGCCGGACCGTCCGGCGCTCCAGCTCGCGCTCCAGCGCGCCCTCGACCTGCTCGGCGACCTGGTCGAAGTCCGGGGTGTAGCCGCGCAGCGCGGCGGCGCGGTCCCGGTCGGCGGCCGCCCGGGCGGAGCGGACCCGGTCGACGGCGCGGTGGTGGGCCACGGTGAGCATCCAGGTCAGCACCTCGCCCCGCTCGGGGCGGTAGCGCGGGGCCTCCCGCCAGACCTGCCAGAACGCCTCCTGGACGACCTCCTCCGCCTGCGCGCGGTCGCGCACCACCCGCAGCACCAGGCCCAGCACGGCGCCGGCGGTGGCCGCGTAGAGCTCCTCGAAGGCCCGCTCGTCGCCCCGGGCGGTCCCGGCCATCAGCACGCGCAGCCGGGCCCGCCCGTCGGCGGTCCGCTCGGGTACGGCCGGTACGGCGGGTCCGGTGGGCGGCCGGTCGGTGATTGCCTGCACGTTCCGACCGTCGCGCACTCACACGCTGCACCGGTAGTCGCATCGTTTTCGCAGCGTTGCCGGTCCGGCGGGCCGTCCAGGTCAGCGGCCCCGACCGGTCAGTGCCCGTCGCGGCCGTCCCGGCCGTGGAAGATCCCCCAGCTCAACCGGCCCTGCCGGCACGCCTCCACCCAGAGCGGCAGGTTCTCCAGCAGCCCCGCGACGTAGTCCGGCCCGATGAGCCGGCGCAGCTCCGGGGCCCGGCGTTCGGTCTCCGCCACCAGGCGCAGGTAGTGGGTGAGGAGTTGGCCGCCGTCGTCGTCGAAGTCGACCCGGAGCGGGCCGAGTTCGGCGAACCGCTTCAAGTAGTAGCCGGGGGTGGCGAGTTCGGACACCTCCAGCCGTGCCACCACCGCCCGCAGCGTCTCGGGCGCGACCCCCTCGGCGGCCATCACGTCGGTGAAGACCACCTCGCCCCCGGGCCGGAGCACCCGGGTGACCTCGGCGAGCAGCCGGTCGCGGTCGGGGCTGTGGCAGAAGGCCTCCTGCGACCAGACGACGTCGAAGTGGCCGTCCGGGAAGGGGACGTCCTGGAACGAGCCGGTGACGACCTCGATCGACCGGTCGAGCCCCTGGGCGGCGTTGACGGCCCGGTGGTGCGTGTTCTGCCGCTCGCTGATGTTGAGCGCGACCACCCGGCACCCGAACCGCCCGGCCAGGTAGCGGGTCGCACCGCCGTACCCGGACCCGAGGTCCAGCACCGTGGCCCCGGGGCGCCCGAGCCGCCCGGCGACCTTCGCCGCCACCCGTTCCACGGTGCGCCGGGACGCCCGCGCGATGGACTCGTCCGGTTCGAGGTACGTCCCGGTGTGGATGTCCTCCCCGCCCCACACCGTGGCGTAGAAGCCGTCGACCTCGGCGCTCCCGTAGTAACGGCGCGCCGTCTCCACCGCGCCTGCGGCACCCTGCTCGGCCATGGGGTCCAACCCTTCGCTTCGCTCCGCTGTCGACTGCTGACCCTACGTCATCGAACCGTCCGACCGAAGGCATTGGCGCGGCCCGGAAATGGAGCGACTCCAGAAATCCGGCGACTACGGCTAGGCTTGATCCATGCCCACCCGCACCGACACCCCCGCCGAGACCACCTCCGGCCTGCGCGAACGCAAGCGGGAGCGGACCCGTCGCACCATCGGGGACGCGGCGTTCCGGCTGTTCGCCGCACACGGCTTCGAGGAGGTGCGGCTCACCGACATCGCGGCGGCGGCCGAGGTCGCGCCCGCGACGGTGTTCACGCACTTCCGGACGAAGGAGGAGATCTTCTTCAGCCGCCGGGCCGACTTCAACCAGGGGCTGACCGCGGCCGTGGCGGGGGCGGGCACCACCCTGGGACTGATCGCCGCCCTGGAGGCGTGCTTCCGTTCCGTCACCCGGATCGGGCTCGACGAGGACGGCCTGCCCCGGTCCCGGACCTTCGCGGGCGTGCTGCTGGCGAGCCCGGCGCTGCGCGACGCGTACCTGGTGCTGGACCGGGAGCGGCGGGAGCTGCTGCTCGCGGCGCTGACCGAGCGGGCCGCCGGCCGGACGGCCGTGGCCGACCAGGAGCTGTTCGCCGGCCTGGTGGGCGCGGTGGCCTCCGCCGCGTTCGGCGCCCGGCACCGACTGCTGGCCCAGGGGGCGCCGGTCGGGGACGTCGAAGCCGGTGTGGACGAGGTGCTGCGGCGCGGCTTCGGGCGGATCGCCACCGCCTACGCGGGGGACGCGGCCCTGGACGCGGCACATGCAGCGCCCACCGCAGTCGGATAGGAAATAGGAGGACTCTATTTATAGAGTTACTCTTCCCCCATGCCTGAGCCAGCCCCCGCACCGCGCGCACGCACCACCCCGCCCGCCGACGCGACCCCGGGCACCACCCCGGACATCACCCCGGACGGAAGCACCGACGGGACCTCCGCCCCGGACCGCCGGAGCTCGACCGTCCTGTGGATCGCCTGCGCCGCCCAGTTCATGGTCGTCCTCGACGTGTCGATCGTGAACGTCGCCCTGCCGCAGGTCCGCGACAGCCTCGGCCTCAGCCCGGCCGGGCTCCAGTGGATCGTCAACGCCTACACCCTCGGCTTCGCCGGGCTGCTGCTGCTCGGCGGCCGCCTCGCCGACCTGATCGGCGCCAAGCGCGCCTTCACCAGCGGGCTGGCCGCCTTCACCACCGCCTCCCTGGTCTGCGGCCTGGCCGGCAACGGCCCGCTGCTGATCGCCGCCCGCGCCACCCAGGGCGTCGGCGGCGCGATGCTCGCCCCGGCCACCCTGACCCTGATCATGACCACCTTCACCGAACCCCGCGCCCGCACCCGGGCGATGGGCGCCTGGAGCGCCGTGATGGCCGCGGGCGGCGCGGCCGGCGCGGTGCTGGGCGGCGTGCTCACCCAGTACGCGGGCTGGCGCTGGGTGTTCTTCGTCAACGTGCCGATCGGCATGGTCCTGGTGGTCGCCGCCGTCCGCTCCGTCCCCGTCGGGCAGCGTCCGCGCGCCGGCCGCCGCCTGGACCTGCCCGGGGCGCTCACCGTCACCCTGGGGCTGACCCTGCTCACCTACGGCATCGTCGCCACCGAGACCCACCCGTGGGGCGCGCCCCAGGTGTGGGCCCCCGTCGCGGCCGCCCTCGCGCTGCTCACCGCGTTCGCCGTCATCGAGGCCCGCACCGCCCAGCCGCTGGTGCCGCTCACGATCCTGCGCCGCCCCGTGCTGGTCCTGGCCAACGCGACCGTGTTCGCCCTGGGGGCGGCCATGTTCGCGATGTGGTTCCTGCTCTCGCTCTACTTCCAGCAGGTCCTCCTGTGGGACCCGCTGCGGGCGGGCCTGGCCTTCGTCCCCGGCGCGCTCGCGATCATCGCCGGCGCCCGGATCGCCACCCGGCTGATCGGGCGGACCGGCGCGCGCCCGCTGATGGTCCTCGGCACGGCGGTGAGCACCGCCGGGTTCGGCTGGCTGTCGCAGATCACCGCCGACGGCTCGTACACCACCGACGTCCTGCCGCCGTTCGTCCTCTGCACCCTGGGCCTGGGCCTGGCCACGATGCCGCTCACCGTCGCGGCCACCGCCGGCTCCCGGCCCGAGGAGGCCGGGCTGGCCTCGGGGCTGGTGAACACCTCACGGCAGGTCGGCGGCGCCCTCGGCCTCGCCGCGCTCGCCTCCGTCGCCTCGCACACCGCCGCCTCCCACGGCGGCCCCGCGGCCCAGGCCGCCACCGCCGGCTACGGACGGGCCCTGCTCGCCGCGGCCGCCTTCACCACCGTCGCCGCACTCCTGGCCCTCGCCCTCCCGGGCCCCCGCGCGGCCCGCGGCTGAATCCCCCGGGGCGCCGCATCGCCCGGGCGCTGCATCCGCTCGCCGCGCGGCGCCGTCGACACCCTGCGTCTGCCCGCCGAACCCTGGGCGGGATGCGGAGGCCGCCGCCGGCCCCGGGCCCACGACCCCGCTTCGTCTCCTGTTCGTTGCCGCTCGGTGATCATCGTGCGGAGGGATTCCCCTACGATCGTGATCAACAGCTTGTCGATCAACGGGGGAAGATCATCATGCGCAAACTCCTGGCCACGTTCGCCGCCGTCGCCGCAGCACCTCTGCTCGCCGCCACGCTCGGCACCGGCACCGCCCACGCCGATACCAGGTCCGTCTGGGGTGAGGTCCGGTTCGCCAACGGCTACTGCCTCGACGTCTCCGGCGCCGACTTCGTCTCCGGCGCCACGGTCCAGATCTGGGGATGCAACGGCACCCAGGCCCAGCAGTGGTCGCTGTACCCGGCGGACGCCACCCACTTCCAGATCCAGGCGGCCACGAGCAACGACCACGTGCACACCCTGTGCGTGAACAACTGGGAGGGGGGCGACGTCACCGGCAACCACATGCGCCTGTACCCCTGCACCCAGGGCTCCGCGAACGACACCTGGTTCAACTGGGTCCACAAGGGCAACGGCAGGCAGATGCAGCCGAAGGTCGCCTCCGCCAACTGCCTCAACTCCTGGGGCGGGCTCTACCAGGGCGCCCAGGCCCGCTTGTTCTCCTGCTACGACAGCGCCGAGGAGAACGTCGTCTCCGCCCCGATCTTTCCGATGTAGCCCGACCACGGCAGGCCCGGCCACTCGCACGCGAGCGGCCTGACCCCAACGCGCACAACGGCCCCGTACTCCCGACCCCGGGAGCACGGGGCCTCGCCGTTGCATGCCCAGGGGCCGGTGCGGCCCGTCGCCCGGGCCCCCTATTTTGACAGTCGACTCCCATATGGGAGTCTGGTGTCATATTCGTGGTTCGGTTCTCCTGGAGGTTGGCATGGCGTGCCCGTCGTCGGCGCTGTCCCGCTCGCGGCGCTGGTGGGCACTGGCGGCCCTGGTGGCCTGCAATCTGCTGCTCGGCCTGGACGCGACGGTCCTGAACGTGGCGCTGCCCTCGATCTCGGCGGAGCTGGGTGCCACAGGCGGGCAGTTGCAGTGGATGGTGAACGGCTACCTGGTGGTGCTCGCGGCCCTGATGCTCCCGGGCGGGCTGCTGGGCGACCGCTTCGGCCGGCGGCGCGTGCTCGTCGCCGGCCTGGGGGTCTTCCTGGGCGCCTCGTTGCTGGGTGCCTCCGCCCACACGGTCTGGCCGGTCGTCGTGGCCCGTGCGCTGATGGGTGCGGGTGCCGCACTGGTCATGCCGCTGGCACTGTCCGTGCTGCCGTCCCTGTTCGGCCCGCGGGAGCGCGACCGGGCCCTCGGCGTCGTGTCGGCGGTGTCCGCGCTCGGGTTCCCGCTCGGCCCGTTGCTGGGCGGCTGGCTGGTGGAGCGGTTCTGGTGGGGCTCGGTCTTCCTGGTCAACGTGCCGCTGGCGCTCGCCGGCATCGCGGCCTGCGTGTTCCTGCTGCCGGAGAGCCGGGACCCGGCCTCGCCCCGGCTCGACGTCACCGGCGCCGCGCTGACGGTCGCGGGACTGGGCGCTCTGGTCCTCGCCCTGAACGAAGGACCCGCACGGGGCTGGGCCAGCCCTCCGATCCTGGGCGCGGCCGCTGCCTCGGCCGTGCTGCTGGCCGCTCTGGTACGGCGCTCGCGCGGCCGGGAGCGGCCGTTGCTGGACCTGTCCCTGCTGCGGCAGCCGGAGTTCGTGTGGAGCACGGCGGCGGCCACGCTGGTCTCGTTCGTGCTGGCCGCCCTCATGTTCGCCCTGCCCCAGTACCTCCAGGACGTCCGCGGCTACGACGGCCAGGGCGCCGGACTGGCGATGCTGCCGCTGATGGCCGCCATGGCGGCCGCCCCCAGGCTGACCGGCGCGCTCACCGCCCGCTTCGGCCCGCGCGCCGTGATCGGCGGCGGGCTGCTCACCCTGTCCGCCGCCACCCTCCTCGGCGCGGCCGTGGGGCAGGCGGGCGGATACCCGGCCCTGGCGCTGTGGCTGGCACTGGCCGGCCTGGGACTCGGTACGGCGATCGTGCCCGCCGTGGGCAACGCCCTGGGCGCACTGCCCACCGAACGCGCCGGCAGCGGCTCCGGCCTGCTGACCACGCTGCGCCAGTGCGGTTCCGCGCTCGGAGTGGCGGTGCTCGGTGGCATCCTGACCAGCGTGTACGCGGCCCGGCTGGACACCGACGCCGTCCCCGCCGCCCAGGCCGTGGCGGCGCGGCAGTCCGTCGCCGCCGCCCATCTGGTGGCCGACCGCCTCACGGACGGCCGGCTGGCGGCCTCGGCCGACCGCGCCTTCACGGACGGGACGCGTGTCCTCCTGGCGGCCTGCGCGGCCGCCGCACTGACCGTCGCCCTGCTCGTGCTCCGGTTCCTGCCCGCCCCCGCACCCGCACCTGCCCCCGCACCCCGACCTGGAACCACCGCCCCCGACCGAAGGACCGCCGAACGATGACCCCCGAGACCCCCACGCCAGCCCCGCCCGCCACGCCCGCCACGGGCACCACCGGTGACCGGTCCGGGCTGCGGGAACGGAAGAAGGCCCGGACCCGGCAGGCGATCCGCCGCGCCGCCTACCGCCTGTTCGCCGAGAACGGGTACGAGGCCACCCGGGTCGAGGAGATCGCCGCCGCCGCCGAGGTCTCGCCCAGCACCGTCTTCCGCTACTTCGCCACCAAGGAGGACATCGTCCTCACCGACGAGCAGGACCCGCTCCTGGCAGCCGGACTGCGGTCCCGCCCCGCCGGCGAACCGGTCCTCGAATCCCTGCGCCACGCCGTCCTCGACACCCTGGACCACCTCCACGCCACCGACCGCACCGAACTCGTCCAGCGCACCCGCCTCGTCCGCGAGGTCCCGGTGATCCGCGGCCGCACCGCCGAACAGGCCGCACGGGACGCGGACATGCTCGCCGCCGTCCTGGCCGAACGCGCCGGACACCCCGCCGACTCCCTGCCCGTCCGCGTCATCTGCGTCGCCGTGATGGCCGCCGTCGACGAGACCCTGTGGCAGTGGGTCAGCGGCGGCCAGCAGGAAGACCTGCACGACCTCGTCGACCGGACCATGGACCTCCTCGCCAGGGGCATGACCCTCTGATCCCACGTCCCGAAGAAAATGGATTGCCTTGAGGCCGGAGCTCGCGTTGGCTGGGCAGCATGGCTGAACTGCGTACCGACCGCCTCATCCTTCGTCGATGGGAAGACTCCGACCTTGAACCGTGGGCGGCGATGAATGCTGATCCCGAGGTTCGCGAGCACTTGGGGGACCAGCTCACCCGTGAACAGAGCGACGCCTCCGTGGCGCGGTTCCAGGCCGAGTTCGACCGGCGCGGCTACGGATGGTGGGCGGTCGAGGTGCGGGCCACGGGCGAGTTCGTCGGCTTCGCGGGCTTGGACCAGGTGGATGACGGTCTGCCGTTCACCGGGGTGGAGATCGGTTGGAGGCTCGCCCGCTCGGCCTGGGGCCACGGTTACGCCACCGAGGCCGCCCTCGCCGGCCTGGCCTTCGGCTTCGACACGCTCGAACTCCCCGAGATCCTCGCGGTGACGACTGCGACCAACCTCCGTTCCCAGGCAGTGATGCGCCGGATCGGCATGACCCGAGACCCGGCTGACGATTTCGAGGACACCACCGCGCCCGAAGGGCCGCTGCGTCCGAACGTGCTGTACCGCATCGCCCGTGACGTGAGGGTCTGACCCTCTCGGTTTGGAGGCTCGGCCCTCGGCTCTGTGGCCTGGTCGCTCGGTCGGGCCGCAGCAGGGCGGCGGCCCCACCAGGGGGTCGCCGCCGGGAGCCTGGCGCTGCCCAGCACGGCCGGGCCGATGAAGGACGGACTCGCGGGGAAGACCTGGCGCTCGACGTGGTCGACGACGAATCCGGCCGCCCGGATCGAGTCGAGCGTCGGGCGGTTGCACTCGCAGCAGACCACCAGCCGGTTCAGCCAGTTCATCCGGTCCTGGTGGCGGGCCGCCTTCGGGTCCTCCGAGCGCATGTGCTCCAGGAAGAGCAGCCGCCCGCCGGGGCGCAGCACCCGGCCGAGCTGGCGCAGTGCCCGCTGCTGGTCGCTCACCCCGCAGAGCACCAGCGTGGACACGACGACGTCGAAGCTGTCGTCCTCGAACGGAAGGTCCTCGGCCGGGGCCCGCAGGACCGTGGTGCGCGGAGCCCGCTCCGCGACGTGGCGCTCCAGCCGGCGGACCATCGCCGGTTCGGGCTCGGTGACCGTCAGCGACTCCACGCCGTCGCCGTAGAGGGCGAGGTTGGCCCCGGTGCCGCCGCCGATTTCGAGCACCCGGCCGCCGGCCTCGGCAATCAACCGGCGGCGCAGGTCGGTCAGGCCCTGGCGCTCGGCCTTGGCCATCATCCGGTCGTAGGTCACCGCGAACAGTGTGCTTCTGACGCCCATGACTACCTCGCTTCACGGTCCGACGTTCGGCCTCGACGGTTCGGCCTCGACGGTGCTGCCTCGACGGTGCTGCCTCGACGCTAGGCCCGTGCCGTGCCCGGCACATGGGGCGGATGCCTCATCTTCGACATCTTCCTCCGGGCCGTCGTTCCCGGAGCCGGCCCCGCTCTCAGAGGGCGTTCGATACCGATTTAGGCTGCCGCGAAGGGTTTCGGGCGGAGGTATTGCCCGATTCTGTCGGGGCTGGCGGTCAGGCGGGTGGTCAT
>NZ_JBHYGR010000020.1:0-31809 GCF_042738155.1 Kitasatospora sp. NPDC059088
CCTATATATCATTTTGTTTTGTCGGGGGCAGTGTTTTTTTTTTTATACCACCTCTTTTCACTCACCCCCCCGGTTTGGGTGGTACCGGCCCCGCGGGGCCCCCCCCCTCCCCCGCGGGGCCCCCCGTGTCCTCCCGTCGGCCGTCAGGCCAGGAACTCAGCGGCCTCCAGCCGCATCGCCCGAGCCAGTTGGGCCGTCGACAGCTCCCGTACGTCGGCCGGCACCGAGTTCCGCAGCCGTCCGCACTGCGGACAGCGGATCAACCGCCCGGGCCCGAGCCGCCCGGGACCGAGGTTCTGCATCGGGAACGTGGTGGTGCTGAACAGGTGCCCCTCGGCACAACGAACGACGGTGCGCTGCTCCATCGATCCCCTTCCCATCCCTAACCCAGTACTCACCCGTACTCATCGCGTCCCGGCGGCCTGGCCCCGGGACAGCGTCACATTAGGGGATGTTCCGGACATTCCACACCATGGCTCGCCGCCCCGACCCCACACCCACCGGGGCACTCGCACGCGGCCCAAACAGTACGCTCCCCGCCCGCCCCCACCGGGCTCCGCCACGGCCCGGGACCGGCCGTGCGACCACTGTCGCGGATGGGGTACAGTGACACTGGAATGAGCAGTCTCTGACGGCTCATCAGGCGGGCGTAGTTTAATGGTAGAACATGAGCTTCCCAAGCTTAGAGCGCGAGTTCGATTCTCGTCGCCCGCTCCAGCAGTAAAGCCCCAGGTCAGCGACCTGGGGCTTTTGCGTTGTCCGGGCACCGCCGAGGGGCGGGGGCGGGCTTCGGAGGGCGCCGACGGCCTTCCGGGCGTCGTTGACGGCGTCCAGTTCGGTCCCGGCGCCGTAGCGGTTCTCGTTCTCGGCGAGGTCGGCGAAGGTGGCTTCGGCGGCGAGCTTCCGCCGGTTGCGGGGGCCGTGAGGTGGAAGGCGCGGTCGGGGATGCCCGAGCCCCGCCGTGTCGGTTGTCCTTGCCTGTCCGGGGCCCTCTGGCGCAGTGTCGTCCGATCAAGTGATCATCTCTATGACGTGCTGTCATGTTCTATTGCCAGAGAGGGTGTTCACGATGTTGGTCGACTGGCCCACCGAGACGTTCGTGCTGCGACTGCACCGCATTCCCGGCCTGGTGGCCGGTGCTCCGGCGGGGAGCCCGGAGGGCACTGCCGTGGTGCTCGCGCCCGAGGCCGGCGGTGATGGTGAGCAGTGGGTGGCCGAGCGGTTCCGGGTGCTCAACCACCGGATCCGGCACGTCGCCACCGGCCTGTACCTGACCGCCGAGGAATCGAGCCGGGGCGCCGCGGTCACCTTGCGGCCCAAGTTCCCCGACACCGGCAGCGACTCCTCGTACTGGCGGCAGGCCTGGCGGGCCTTCGTCCAGCGCGACACCGGTCGGCTGATGGCCGTGCACGACTCCTCCAACTGCCTCCTCGGCCTGGCCGAACCGGCTGCCGAGCGGCCCGGCGGACCGCTGGTCCTGGAGAAGGGCGCCGGGGCCGAGGACCGGTCCTGCACCGCCTGGGCGCCCGCGCCCCTCGCACCGCCGAAGCCCGCACCGGCTCCGGTGCCGAAGGCCACCGACCTTCCGGTGGGGACGGGCCGGGTCCGGGTGCCGGCCCGCCGCTACGAGAAGCGCGTGCGGACCATCGAGCAGATCTTCGACGAGACCAGCTTCCGGGAGGTCCCCGGCGACCTCCTCACCCCGGGCACCCGCATCGAGACCTTCGACTTCGACCAGTACTCCCAGGGCGACTGGTACCAGGAGGGGCGGGAGGGGAGTCTCGTGACCTTCACGGACAGCTACGACACGGCGGGTGCCGTACGCAGGTCCTTCCACCGGTTGAAGGGGGAGCCCGCCCGCTACGTGGACTCCGGGGAGGTGGACGTCCACTACGTCCCGCCGAAGCTCGTCGCCCGCACCAACTTCCCCGCCGCCCTCTTCGACCGCGTCGGCGGCAGCGGCGCCCTCTTCCGGACGCCGTACCGGCTGCCCAACGGGCACGGCTTCTACAACCAGCCGGAGCGCCGCGAGGGCCTCTACTTCCCCAAGCGGGACGGCGCCGGCACCGTCGTGCAGTGGAACAAGACCTGGATCGCGGACAACGACACCACGTCCAAGGTCTTCCTCTGCTTCGACGGCCGCTACTTCATCGACCAGATGGACATCACCTGGGCGGACGACGCGAAGGGCTGACCCCGGATCCGGTGGGGCCCGGGGCGGGGAACTGTCCGTGCCCGGGGGCCGTCCAAGGAGTGATGGAATGCCTGCCCGGGTTGAACGCCGGGGGGAGTACGGAGGGCCCTGTGCAGTCAGGTGGTGCCGAGCTGAACCTGGGGTGCCCGGACGGGTTCCGCGCCGGCGCGGTGGCCGTGCCGGACTGGTGGCCGGTGTTGGCCCCGGATGTGACGGTCGATCAACTCGACGCCGGGGAACGGTGCGAGGAGCTGCTGCGGGAGACCGTGGAGGCCCTCCGGCCGGTGCCGGTGTGGCAGGAGGCGGTGCCGCGGGCGGGGGTGCGGTTGGCGGCGCCGGGGCGGCGTGGGGCCGAGGTGCTCTGGTACGTGACCCGCGGGCGGGACCTGTTGACCGTCGTGTCCCCGGGCCGGCGGGCGGAGTTGGCGGGTGCGGTGGAGCGGCAGTGGCGGCGGCGGGGGTGGACGATCACCTCGCTGAACGCCGGACGGGACCGGCCCGGGGTCGCCGCGACGACTCGGGAGGGTTCTCAACTGGTGCTGTGCTTCGGCGAGTTCGGTGAGATCCGAGTGACCGCGAGCCAGCTCGGGGTGGCCCGCTCGGAGCGGGTGCCCGAGTTGCCGGGAGCGGGTGAGCCCGATCCGGCTCCGCTGCCCTACGTGCACTGCGCGTACTGGAGCGCACTGGTGTGACGCGCGGGGGCGGGTTACGGGGGAGGCGTGGAGCGAGTCCCCCCGGACCCGCTCCACGCCGCCACGTCGCGCGGCTTCGGCGCTGCCGCTCCCCCCGACACCCCGGCAGCCTCGCCGTTCCCCCCTGCACCACCCTCCGGCGAGAGCGTCCGCACAGACCCGGCGAGTCCCCACCCCCGGGGACGTCGTGCTCTCACGCTAACAAACCGCGTGGTTGGTTTGTCAATAGTGGGATCCACGAAAAATCCACAATCGTGGCGATGTGGTCGGGCCGGTGTGATGGGCGTCCCACCAGGCAGTTGTGACCTCGCCGGGGTGGTGGGCGGCCGGGCCGCACGCTCCCGGACGCGCGCAGCGCGCGGCCCGGAACCCGACATTCCATGCATCATGACAGCACGGAGTGACACCGCGCGAGTGCCCAGCGCAGCGGAGGAGCGGGCTCCGGAGAGCCGGGGCGGTCAGCGCAGCAGCCGGCGCTCCTTGGCCACCGCCACCGCGCCCGCCCGGGTGTCCACGCCCAACTTGTCGTAGATCCGGCCGAGATGGGTCTTCACCGTCGCCTCGCTGATGAACAGCGCCCGGGCGATCTCCCGGTTGCCCAGCCCCTGCGCCAGCTGTTCGAGGATGTCCTGCTCGCGCTCGGTGAGCTGCGGCGAGGGCGCCCGCATCTGCGCCATCACCCGGGAGGCGACCGGCGGGGAGAGCACCGTCCGGCCCCGGGCGGCCGCGTGGACGGCGGCGAACAGCTCCTCCGGCCGCTCGGCCTTCAACAGGTAGCCGGTGGCGCCGGCCGCGATGGCCCGGGTGATGTCGGCGTCGGTGTCGTACGTGGTGAGGACCAGGACGTGCGGCCCGCCCGGGGCGGCGGTGATCCGCCGGGTGGCCTCCACGCCGTCGATGCCCTCGCCGAGCTGGAGGTCCATCAGCACGACCTGCGGGGCCAGTGCGGCCGCCAGCGCGACGGCCTCCTCCCCGGTGCTCGCCTCGCCGACCACCTCGATGTCGCCCGCGCTGGCGAGCAGCGCCAGCAGGCCGGCCCGGACCACCGCGTGGTCGTCGCAGACCAGCAGCCGGACGGCGGCGGAGCCGGCGTCCGGTGCGTCGCTCGACGGGGTGCGCGCTGCGTTCATCGGTGCTCCAGGGGGATCGCGGCGGAGACGACGGTGCCCTCGCCGGGGGCGCTCTCCACGGTCAGCGTGCCACCCAGCTGCCGCAGCCGGGCGCGCATGGCCGGCAGGCCGTACCCGCGGGTGCCGCCGGTCACGCGGTACCCGCCCGCCGTCGGATCGAAGCCCCGGCCGTCGTCGGCGACGTCCAGCACGGCCTGGTCACCCAGGAAGGACAGGGTGATCGCGGCCGTCGAGGCCCCGGCGTGCTCCCGGACGTTGGCCAGCGCGCCCTGGGCGATCCGCAGCAGCGCGGACTGCACGGCCGCCGGCAGCGGGACGGGCGTGCCGTCCAGGTGGAAGCGGACCGGCAGCCCGCTCTCGGCGGACTCCCGTTCGGCGAGCGCCCGCAGCGCGCGGTCCAGGGTGCCGCCGTCGGCGAGCTCGGCCGGGGCGAGGTCGTGGACGAAGCGGCGGGCCTCGGCGAGGTTGCGGGCGGCCACCTCGGCGGCGGTGCGGACGTGGGTGCGGGCGGTCGCCGGGTCGGCGTCCCAGGTGCGGTCGGCGGCCTGCAGCAGCATCTGCTGGCTGGACAGGCCCTGCGCCAGGGTGTCGTGGATCTCCATCGCCAGCCGCTCGCGCTCCGCGAGCGTGCCCTCGCGCCGTTCGGTGGCGGCGAGTTCGCGCCGGGTACGGACCAGGTCGGCGATCAGCGCGCGCTGCCGGGCGGCCTGCCGGGCCATGAACAGGAACACCCCGGTGGCCAGCGCGGCCACCGCGGGCGGCAGCAGGACGAGGGTGGCGTCCGCCGTGCCGGGCAGCCGGACCTCGGCGCTCACCACCAGCAGCGTCAGGGCCGCCACCAGCGGGATCGCCGCCTTCGCGGGCAGCGCCCGCAGCCCGGTGTAGATCAGCGGGACGGCGCACCAGGCGAAGCTCGGCGCGAGCAGCACCAGCACCACCCAGAGCGCGACCACCAGCGCCAGCGTCCACCGGCGCGGCCGGCCCGGCGGGGTCGGGCGGCGGTGGTCGAGCCAGGAGGCGGCCGGCTGGGCGACGGCCAGGGCGGCGCTCAGCCCGATCACCCAGGGGATCCGGGGGCTGTCGGCGTGGTGGGTGAGGTAGCGGCTGAGCGCGGCGGCGAGCAGCAGCAGGAAGGCGGAGTCCAGCAGCAGCGCCAGCCGTCCGGCGTCCGGGTCACCGGCGTCGCGCCCGCCGGGGGGCGGACCGGCGGACGGGTGGGGCTGCTGCACGGGGGGCTCCTGGCGCTACGGGCTCCGGACGGGGCTCGGCCGACGACCCACGGGGAGGCGGGCCGACGCCCGAGCAGTGTCGGGCGGGGCAGGGCGGGTGGAGCGGTACGGGCCGGCGCCCGCTGCACCGACCTGCGCCGATCCCTCGATGCTGACCCGTCCGGCCCGGTCCCGCATCAGCCGATCGGTTGACGCCGGCGTCCCCCATCATGCCCGGACGGTCGCGCCGGACCGTCGATGCCGCGCACCCGGATCCGGCCGGAGGATCGGAGCAGAGCCGGGCGGTCCCCCCGCCGCCCGGCCCCGGACCCGCCGCGGACCCCGCGGACCCGCCGTCCCGTTGAGGAGCTGGACCATGAAGAAGACCTCCGTGCGCACCCGGGTGCTGACCGGCACCGCCGCCGTCGCCGCGCTCGCCGCCGCCGGCGTCGGCGCCGTCTCGGCCAGCGCCGAGACCACCGAGACCCCGGCCTCCCCGGCCGCGGTGAAGGCCGACGCCCAGAACAGGAACCTCGCCCAGAGCACCGGCCTGACCGTCGACGCCGCCACCCGCGCCGCCCAGGCCGCCCTGGACGCGGCGACCAAGGCCGGCCAGCACGTCTCCGTCGCCGTGGTCGACCGGGACGGCGTCACCCGCGTGCTGCTCAAGGGCGACGGCGCCGGCCCGCAGGCCCCGGAGTCGGCCGAGCGCAAGGCCTTCACGGCGGTCTCCTGGAACGCCCCGACCTCGGAGCTGGCCAAGCGCCTGGCCCAGGCCCCGAACCTCAAGGACATCCCCGGCACGCTGTTCCTGGCGGGCGGCGCCCCGGTGCAGTCCAAGGGCGCTCCGGTCGCCGGCATCGGTGTCGCGGGCGCGCCCAGCGGCGACCTGGACGAGCAGTTCGCGCAGGCCGGCGTGGCCGCCCTGGCGAAGTGACCCGCCCCGCCCGGTCGGCCCGCCGCCGGGGCCGGCCGGCCGGGCGAACTCCCGTACCCGGTACCCGCCGTGCTCCCGGGCGACGGCCCGCGGCGGACTCGTTCGGGTGAACAAGGGGAGGGTCGCCGCAGAACAGGCGGTGACCCTTTGAAAAGCCGGTGTCGTTGTCAGTGCCGCGTGGCAGGCTTCCCGGTATGACGGCGTGGACCCTCAACGACATCGAACGTGCGATCCGCTCCTCCTGGGGTGTCGACACCTGCGCGCCCGAGGACCAGGCCCGCTGGCGTCCCGACAATCCCGCCCGCGGCCAGTGCGGGGTGACGGCCATGGTGGTGCACGACCTGCTCGGCGGCGAGCTGATGATGGGCGAGGTCCACGTCGACGGGGTCCGGACGGACCTCCACTGGTGGAACCGCTTCGCCACCGGCTTCGAGATCGACCTCACCCGGGAGCAGTTCGACCCGAACGAGCTGGTCGGCCCCGGCCGCCCGGTCGCCCGCCCGGCCCGCCCCGGTCGGCTCCAGGCCCAGTACGAGCTGCTGCGCCACCGCGTGGTCGCCGAGCTGGAGCGCGGCGCCTCGGCCGGCCGCCTCCGCCGCCCGGCCCGGGTCGCGTAGCCGCCCGGCCGGGGAGTCCTGGACATCCCCGGCCCGCCGGACTCCCCTGACGTACAGTCGCTCCCGGACGGACCAACGTACGGGTGACGGCGGCGGACGGAGTGCGCGGATGAGCGGGGCGACGGTCGGTTTCGTGGGGCTGGGCGCGATGGGGCAGGGCATGGCCGGCAGCCTGCTGCGCGCCGGCCACTCCGTACGGGTCTGGAACCGCTCGCCCGAGCCGGTGGCCGCCCTGGTGGCCCTGGGCGCCGAGGCGGCCGGCTCGCTCGCCGAGGTGTTCGCCGCCGACACGGTGGTCTCGATGCTGGCCAACGACCAGGCGGTCGAAGGGCTGCTGCTCGACCCGGGGCTGCTGGCGGGCGCGAAGGCGACCCTGCACGTCAACATGGCCACCGTCTCGCTCGCACTGGCCGAGCGGGCCGAGGAACTGCACGCCGGGCACGGCATCGGCTACGTGGCCGCGCCCGTCCTGGGCCGGCCGCCGGTCGCGGCGGCGGGGAAGCTCAACATCCTGGTCGCGGGCGCACCCGAACTGCTGGACCGCGCCGAGCCCCTGTTCGCCGCGATGGGCGAGCGCAGCTGGCACTTCGGCGACCGCCCCGGGCAGGCCAACACCGCCAAGATCAGCACCAACTTCCTGCTGGCCTGCGCGATCGAGTCGATGGCCGAGGCGTGCAGCCTGGCCGAGGCCCACGGGGTCCGGCCCACCGACCTGGTCGAGATGCTCAGCAGCACGCTCTTCCCCGGGCCGGTCTACTCCGGCTACGGCTCGATGGTGGCCGAGCGCCGCTACGAGCCGGCCGGGTTCCGGCTGCCGCTCGGTCTCAAGGACGTCGGCCTGGCCCTGGAGGCCGGGGCCGCGCGGCACGTCCCGCTGCCCTTCGGCGGCATCCTGCGGGACGCCTTCCTGGACGCGCTGGCGCACGGCGACGGCGAGAAGGACTGGGCGGCCGTCGCCGAGGTCGCCCGCCGCCGGGCCGGGCTGCCGGCCTGACCGACCGCCGGAACCCCTGGCCGGGGCTGCGGAATACCCGGCGGTCCGCCGGTGCTCGCTCGGGTGTCCACAGCACCTGACAGGGGGAGTACCGATGACCGACCAGCCGTCCGACGCCGGGGCGCCGCGCCGTTTCCTGTTCCTGGACGCGAGCTCGCGCGTCGGCGGGAACACTCAGCAACTCGCCCGGCTGGCCGCCGAGTCGAGCCTGCCCGAGGGCGCCGAGCAGCAGTGGCTGCGGCTCGACGAGCACCCGCTGCCGCCCTTCCAGGACCTCCGGCACACCGGTGACGGCCGCTACCCGGAGCCGGTCGGGCACGAACGGACGCTGTTGGAGGCCACCTTGGCGGCCACCGACCTGGTCCTCGTCGCGCCGCTGTACTGGTACACGATGCCGACCAGCGCCAAGCTCTACCTCGACTACTGGTCGGCCTGGTTCCGGGTGCCCGGGCTGGCCTTCCGGGACGGCATGCGCGGGGGCACCCTGTGGGACGTCACCGTACTGGCCGGGACGGAGAAGCACGCCGAGCCGCTGATCGGCACCCTCAAGCTGACCGCCGAGTACATGGGGATGCGCTGGGGCGGCGCGCTGATCGGCAACGGGACCAAGCCGGGGGACGTCCTGCGCGACGAGCGGGCGCTGATCGCGGCCAAGTCCTTCTTCGCGGGCTGATCCGGCCGGAGACGGCCGGAGACGGCCCGGGGCAGTCCGGGCCGCCTCTGCGCGGACCGATGGATTCAAGCCACCCGGGCCCGTGCGCTACTGTCTTCGCGGGCGTGTACCCGTCACTTTGCGGTCGTCCTTTGCCGAGGTGCAAAAGCCCTACCGTCGGACGGAGTTGGGCGATTCGGGCGCCCCGGGCCCGGTCGTGGAACGGAACCGGGCACCCGCCTTCCGAAGTGGCCGAATCGTTCGGTACTCTCCGTCGGAATTTCAGCTTCGCGGGGGAGTGGCGGCATCCACAGCCGCCCCCTCGCGCCCGGGCCTCGCCCGGACACTTCCGTGAGGTCTCCTTGTCCATACGTCGCAGTCTTGCCCTGGCCGGCGTCGCCGCGCTCACGTCCTCGCTGGTGCTCACCGGCGCCCAGGGCGCCATGGCCGTCGGCTCCACCGGCACCCCGTCCGCCGCCGCTCAGGCCGCGCAGGCGAACCACCAGAACCTCGACCTCTCGGTGCGGGGCGTCCCGGACACCTTCGTCGCCGGCGGTGACGCCCGCGTCTTCTCCTACCGGATCCAGAACTCGGCGAAGAACGACTTCGTCGCCTTCCCGCTCCTGAAGTTCAAGAACAAGGCCGGCTCGCTCAAGGCCAAGGACCTCAAGGTCGAGTACCAGCTGCCGGCCGGCCTGCCCGGCGGCGGCACCTGGCGGACCGGCTCGATCGCGCCCGGTGGCGGCGACGGCGACGACAGCGCCGTGCTGATCCTGCTCGGCGGCGTGAACGACGGCGGCCCCGCCGACGACGCGCTGCTCTACCTCGCCCCCGGCAAGCGGATCGACATCGACGTCCGGGTCTCCTTCACCAAGGACACCCCGCTGGGCAAGGCCGGCGTCGTCCCGGTGGTCTTCTCGGCCAACGCCGACGACGAGTCCGACAACGGCCACTTCAGCTGCGACGGCATCAAGGGCGCCGGCTTCACCATCAAGGCCGGTGGCGGCGGCAAGCCCACCCCGACCCCCACGCCCACCAAGACCGGCAAGCCGACCCCGACCACCAGCGCGTCGCCCTCGGCCACGACCACGGGGACCCCCACCACGGCGCCGACCACCCCGGCGCCGACCACCCCGGCCCCGACCACTCCGGCGCCGACCACCTCCGCGCCGACCACCCCGGCCACCGGCACCGCCTCGCCGTCGGCCTCCCCGACCGACTCCGGCGCGCCGGCCACCCCGGCCCCGACCGCCAGCAGCACCGACGTGCAGCAGCCGATCGACTTCCCGGTGGACGTGCCGAAGGTCACCCCGCCGAAGATCACCCCGGCCGTCGTCACCAAGGCCAAGACGGCCGCCGCCGACGCCGGCAAGACCCTCGCCACCACCGGTGGCGGTGACGACACCACCATGATCGCGGCCGCCGGTGGCGCCGTCCTGGTCGCCGGTGTCGGCACCCTCGTGGTGCTCCGCCGCCGCAAGGCCGGCCAGCAGGGCTGATCCGGGGCCGACCCGGGCCCGCCCGGAGCGGCTCCCGCTCGATCGACCCCGTGCCGCCCGGCCCCGGGGCGGGGGGGGGCGGCCCCCCCCCCCCCCCCGCGGCGCCCCCCCCCCCCGGGCGGTTCCCCCCCTTAACTTCGGTGGTCGGGCGGGTGGGGGCGGAACGGCGGGGAGAGGTACAGGTGCGGGGAGATCGCACGGCACGGGCCACCACCGACTACGAAGCCACGACCGGTCGGATCGCGGGTCTACCGCTCCGCCGGCACCACGTGCTGCTGACAGCGTGGACGGTGCTCTGGTTCTTCCTGGTGGAGCCCAGCGGCGGCTTCTCCTGGCACTACCTGCGCCAGGGCGAACAGCTGCTGTTCAGCGGCCAGCCCGACGGCGGCCTCTCGCTCTACGCCCACCACCCCGAGCTGCAGATCGGCCCGGTCAGCCTGGCCGCCGCCCGGCTCACCGCCCCGTTCTCGCCGCACGTCGGCCAGCTGATCGCCGAGGCGGCGAGTGCCGGGCTCGGCCTGGTGATGCTGGTGCTGGTCGGCCGCACCGCCGCCCTGTACTACCTCGGCACCGGCACCAACCACCGCCGGCTCCAGCAGCGGCTGCTGATCGCCGGGCTGGCGTTCATCCCGATGTGGGTCGAGGTGTCCGTCCGCTTCGCGCACCTGGACGACGTCCTCGCGCTGTTCTTCACCACCCTCGCCGCGCACGCCCTGGCCCGCGGCAAGCCCGTCCAGGTCGCGGTGTTCCTGGCCCTGGCGGTCGATTCCAAGCCCTGGGCGCTCGCCTTCGCCCCGCTGATCCTGGCCCTGCCCCGGCCCGCCTGGCTGCGCACCGTGCTCTGGTTCTGCCTGCTGGTCGCGGTCGCCTGGCTGCCGTTCTACCTGGGCAACCTGGACACCATGGCGGCGGCCAAGTTCACCATCCCGAACCAGCCCGCCTCCGCGCTGCGCTGGTTCGGGGTCACCGACCCGGCCACCCCCTGGTGGGACCGTCCGACCCAGTTCGCGCTGGGCATCGGCCTCGGCTGCGTGGCCGTCTGGCGCGGGCGCTGGCCGGCCGTGGTGCTGCTCGGGGCGGACGCCCGGATCCTGCTCGACCCGAGCGTCTACACGTACTACACGGCCTCGATCCTGCTCGGCACCCTGCTCTGGGACGCGGTCGGCCAGAAGCGGCTGGTCCCGTGGTGGAGCTGGATCGCGCTGGCGGCGCTGTACGGCGGCACACTGTTCCTGCCGTCCGACGCGGCCCGCGGCTTCGTCCGGCTCGCCTTCGTGGTGGTCTCCGCCGCGTACGTGCTGCTCTGGCCCACCCAGCAGTCCCGCCGGCCGCGGCCACCGGCCCAGGGCGGCGGGGAGGGCCGCCGGCGCTCCGCCCGGCGGCGCGAGCGGGAGCTGGTCGACGCCTGAGGCCTCCCGGAACACGGCTTGACCCTCACGCGACGTGAGAGCGGAGGGTGGTGGTCACCACCAGGGAGGAGCTCCGGATGAACGGGGACGAGGGCTACGCGGTCGGCGCCGTGGCGAAGATCGCCAAGGTGACCGTCCGCACCCTGCACCACTACGACGAGATCGGACTGCTGTCCCCCGCGGGACGCACCCGGGCCGGCTACCGCCGGTACGTGGACGCCGACCTCGACCGGCTGCAGCAGATCCTGTTCTACCGCGAGCTCGGATTCGCCCTGGAGGAGATCACGGCGATCCTGGACGACGACTCGGTCAGCCCGACCGAGCACCTCCGGCGTCAGCACCGGCTGCTGACCGACCGGATCGGCCACCTCCAGGAACTCGCCACCGCCGTCGAACACGCCATGGAGGCACGCAGGATGGGCATTCAGCTGAGCCCGGAGGAGAAGTTCGAGATCTTCGGCGAGGGCTACCGCGAGGAGTGGGAGCAGGAGGCCGAGCAGCGCTGGGGGAAGACCGAGGCCTGGGCCGAGTCCCAGCGGCGCACCGGCGCCTACACCAAGGCCGACTGGCAGCGGATCCAGGAGGAGATGGCCGGGCTCAACGCCCGCCTGGTCGCGGCCGTCACCGCCGGCGACCCCGCCGACGGCACCGCCGCCATGGACCTCGCCGAGGAGCACCGGCAGCACATCTGCCGGAACTTCTACGACTGCACGTACACCATCCACCGCGGCCTGGCCTGCCTCTACGTCGAGGACCAGCGCTGGACCGCCACCTACGAGGAGCTGGCCCCCGGGCTGGCGCAGTGGCTGCACGACGCCGTCGTCGCCAACGCCGACCGGCACGAGAAGGCGTAGCGGCGCAGGCGTCCGCTACGCGACCCCGCGCCCGAAGGAGCGCCGGTAGGCGGTCGGTGAGGTGCGCATCACCCGGCCGAAGTGGTGGCGGAAGGTCGCGGCGCTCTCGAAGCCGACCGCCACGGCGACCTCCTCCACCGAGCCCTCCGGCGACTCCAGCAGCGTCAGACTGGCCGCGATGCGCTGGGTGACGACCCAGCGCATCGGGCTGGTGCCGTTGCGGGCGGTGAAGTGCCGCAGGTACGAGCGGTCCGACATCCGGGCGGCCCGGGCCAGCACCGAGACGGTGAGCGGCTCGGCCAGGTGGTCCAGCGCCCACTGCATGCTGCGGGCGACCCCGTCCTCGTCCTCCTCGACCGGACGGACCGCGGCCTCGATGAACTGCGCCTGCCCGCCGTCCCGGTGCGGCGCCACCACGAAGCGGCGGGCCACGCTGTTGGCCACCTTGGCGCCGTGGTCCCGGCGCACCAGGTGCAGGCACAGGTCGATCCCGGCGGCGCTGCCCGCGCTGGTCAACACGTCGCCGTGGTCGACGTACAGCACGTCCGGGTTGACCCGCACCCGCGGGTAGCGCTGCTGGAGGAGGTCGGCGTACCGCCAGTGGGTGGTCGCCTCCTTGCCGTCCAGCAGTCCGGCGGCGGCCAGCGCGAAGGCGCCCGAGCAGATCGAGACGATCCGGGCGCCGCGCTCGTGCGCCGTCCGCAGCGCCTCGACCAGGCCGGGGGAGACTTCGCCGCCGAAGGCGTTGCGCACGCCGGGGACGATGACGGTGTCGGCCGCGGCGAGTTCGTCCAGGCCGTGCCGGGCGGTCAGCGCGAAGCCGCCCACCGCGTCCAGGGGCGTGCCCGGCCGGTCCGCGCACACCTTCAGCCCGTACCAGGGCGCGGCCAGCAGCCCGCCCAGCTCGGGCCGGGCCAGCCCGAACACCTCGACCACCACGCCGAGTTCGAACGGTGCCATGCCCTCGAAGGCGTACACCGCGAGGTCGTGCACGGGCTCCGGGCGGCGGCCGATGGTGACGGCCACCGGCCGCGGCCGGACGGGCGCGGCCGCGTCGACCGGCTCCTCGACGTACTGCTCGGCCATGCGAACCCCCTGCTCACGGGTGGCGGAACTGCCGGTGAGTGTAGTCGTCGCGGCCCGCCCGGAACGTCCCGCGAACTTCCCGCGAATCCCCCTGCAACCTCCACCCGCGCCGCACGTCCATCACTACGGGGCGGAGGGATCCGGGTCGGACGCGGCTGCGAGGATCTCCCCGATCACGATCTTGATCAGGTGCCTGACGGTCCGGCGAGCACGCCGCCCACCGTCCCGGGGGAAAGCAGAACCGCACATGTCCATGGCCATCGGCCCGATCGCCGCGCCACGGTGGGGGCGCGGCTTCTCCGTCCGCGCGGCCCGCGGAGTCCGGGGCGCGGTCGTCGCGCTGTTCGGTGCGCAGGAGGCCGGTGCGCCGGACTCCGTGCTCACTGTCGAGCAGCAGCAGCAGCAGCCGGCGCAGCGCCGCTCCGGCTTCCGGCTGGTGCGCGGCGGCCGCGGTCCCGCGGAGGACCGGCCCACGCTGACCGACCTGTACCACGCCCACCGGCTGGGCCTGGTCCGGATGGCGGTCCTGCTGGTCGACCACCAGGACCTGGCCGAGGACGTCGTGCAGGAGGCCTTCACCCAGCTCTACCAGCGTCACGGCGAGCACCTGGACGACCTCGACAACGCGCTCGGGTACCTGCGGACCTCGGTGGTCAACGGCGCCCGCTCGATGCTGCGCCGCCGCCGGACCGCCCGGGAGTACGTGCCCCCGCACGAGGCGGACGCCCCCTCCGCCGAGGACCACGCGGTGCTCAACGACGAGCACCGACGGGTGCTCGTCGCCTTGCAGGAGTTGACCCCCCGCCAGCGTGAGGTGCTGGTGCTGCGCTACTGGTCCGACATGTCGGAGGCGCAGATGGCCGAGACCCTGGGGCTCTCCCGGGGCGCCGTGAAGTCCACTGCCAGCCGGGCCCTGGACGCCCTGGAGAAGCACCTGGAGAAGGTTCGATGACCGACAAGTTCCCCCGCCCGGGCGGCGGTGACGGCGGTGGGCCGGCCGAAACCGCGACCGAACGGCTGCTCCGCGAGGCGATGGACGCCCGGGCGTCCCTGATCACCGTCCACGGCCTGCGCCCGGCCGCGCCCCCGCGGGGCCGGGTCCGCAGGCTCCGCCCGGTGTACCTGACCGCCGTGCCGGTCCTCGCCCTGGCCGCCTCCCTGGGGATCGGCCTGCTCGCCTTCCACGGCGACCCGGTCGCCAAGCAGGACGTCCCCCCGCCCCCGGCCGCGAGCATCACCGCGCCCCCGACCCCCGGCCCGGACGCGACCCCCACCCCGGACGCCTCGCCCACCCCGGCCGGCACCGCCCCCACCACCGGCGGTCCCGCCGCGGACCGGCCGCTCTCCGACCTCGTCCCGTCCTCGTCCGGCTCGGGCGTGCCGACCGGGCCGGGCACGCCGTACACCTTCCGCGGCGTCAAGTTGAAGGTGCCGGCCGGCTGGAAGGCCGTGCCGCTCTCGGACCAGGCGGTCTGCCTGCTGAGCCCGGGCGCGCCGACCGATCCGCAGCGGAACTGGTCGTCGGCGGTGTGCGCGCCGTACGGCGTCCAGGTCACGGTCTACAACTCGGCGGGCGAACTCCAGGGCGGTGCCTGGCCGACGACGGCCGACCTGGACGCCCCGGCCGGCTGGGCGCACCAGGGCAGTTGCCCGGTCTGGGGCAACCCCCACCCGCCGGCGGCGGGCGAGATGAACAGCGCGGGGCCGACGAAGAGCGCGGTCACCGTGGCGGGGAGTCCCGCGGTCAGGTCGCAGTGGCAGGTCACCTGCGGCAGCGACTCCTTCACGACCCAGCTGTGGGCCCTGCCCAAGGACCAGGTCTTCGTCTCGGCGCAGGGGCTCAGGTCCGACTACCAGCCTGGGCTGACGGCCGTCGTCAACAGCCTGGACCCGAGCGGCCACCAGGCCCCGGCGGCGGCGGAGCCCGGCCCGAACGACCTCGCGGTCAGCATCGACGGCCTCTCCTCCGGCCAGCAGATGCGGATCGGCAGCGCGGTCGCCACCTTCTCGGTGACCTTCCGGAACACCGGACAGGGCACCTACGACCAGGTCCAGCCGCTGCTCTTCACCGACCGCTACGGGGGCACGCCGACCGCGCCCGGCCAGCAGCTGCCCAACGACGGCAAGCTGGAGGTGCAGACGGACGGCGGCTGGTCGGTCCGGGCGATGTCCCGGGGGAGCGACACGTCCTACGCGGTGGCGCAGGACCAGGACGTCTTCTCGCTGGGCCCGGGGCAGAGCAGGCGGCTGACCTACCGGCTGACGATCGGGCCCAAGGACGGGACCGGGGACATGCCGCTGAGGGCGCAGGCCCTGGTGCCGTACCGCGGCAGCGGCGACCTGACCGTGCTCGGGCACCAGGACATCGCGCTCAGGATCGTCCAGTAGCGCGCAGGGCCCGGCCTCCCCGCGGTGGGGAGGCCGGGCCCCGGCGCGGCCTCGGGTTCGGTCTCAGGCTCAGGCTCAGGCCAGCGAGGCCATCCAGGCCTCGACCTCGTCGCCGCGCCGCGGCAGCCCGGCCGAGAGGTTCTCGTTGCCGTCGGCGGTGACCAGGATGTCGTCCTCGATCCGGACGCCGATGCCGCGGTACTCCTCGGGCACGGTCAGGTCGTCCTGCTGGAAGTACAGGCCGGGCTCGACGGTGAGCACCATGCCGGGCACCAGCAGGGCGTCGACGTGCTCCTCGCGGCGCGAGTGGGCGCAGTCGTGGACGTCCAGGCCGAGCATGTGGCCGGTGCCGTGCAGGGTCCAGCGGCGCTGCAGGCCGAGCTCCAGGACCTTCTCGACGTCGTACACCGAGGCGTCCAGCAGGCCCCAGGCGAGCAGCCGCTCGGCGAGGACGCGCTGTGAGGCGTCGTGGAAGTCGCGGAAGCGGGCACCCGGGCGGACCGCGGCGATGCCGGCCTCCTGGGCGTCGTACACCGCGTCGTAGATCTTCCGCTGCAGCGCGGTGAAGGAGCCGCTGATCGGCAGGGTGCGGGTGACGTCGGCGGTGTAGAGGGTGTGGGTCTCCACGCCGGCGTCCAGCAGCAGCAGCTCGCCGGGGCGGACGTCGCCGTCGTTGCGGACCCAGTGCAGGGTGGTGGCGTGCGGGCCGGCCGCGGCGATGGTGCCGTAGCCGACGTCGTTGCCCTCGACCCGGGCGCGGCGCCAGAAGGTGCCCTCGATCCAGCGCTCGGAGGTGGCGACGGCCTGCCCGAGCTCGCGGACCACGTCGGTGAAGCCGTTGACGGTGGCGTCGCAGGCGGCGCGCAGCTCGCCGATCTCCCACTCGTCCTTGACCAGGCGCAGGCCGCTCAGGAACTCCTTGAGGTCGGCGTCCTTGTCGGCGTCCAGCACCTCGGCGAGCGCGGCCTCCAGGCCGGCGTCGTAGCCGCGGACGATCCGGGTCGGCACGGCGGAGTCCTTGGCGCGCCCGGCCAGCTCCTCGGCGGCCTTGCGGACGTCGCGGGCGGGCAGGCCGAGCAGCTGCTCCTGCTCGGTCAGGCTGTGCCGGCGGCCGACCCACAGCTCGCCGTAGCCGTCCAGCCAGAACTCGCCGTTCTCGCGGTCCGAGCGGGGCAGCAGGTAGAGGGTGAACTCGTGGCCGGCGTCGCCGGTCGGCTCGCCGACCAGCACCGCGTCCTCGGTCCGGTCGCCGGTGAGGTGCACGTACTCGCTGGCGGCGCGGAAGTTGTAGTCGGTGTCGTTGGAGCGCACCCGCAGGTTGCCGGCCGGGACGACCAGGCGCACGCCCGGGTGGGCGGCGGACAGCGCGGCACGGCGCGCGGCGGCGTACGGGGCCTGGGCGACCGGGGTGAGGCCGTGCAGCTCGGTGTCGGCCCAACCGGTCCTCATCGAGGCGGACAGCTCGTCCGAGATCTCGCCGTAGAGGCCGTTCTTGCGGCCCTTGAACGGCGGCGGCTCCTCGCCGCCCTCGGCCTCGGGGTTCTCGGCCACTGCGGGGGTCCGGTCCTCGGTCACGTGCAACGCCTCCTTGGGGGTGGTACCGCCGCCCTCGGGGGAGGTGTCGGGTCGCGACACGCGCGGGCGGCCGTGCGTCCATGGTACGGACGCCCGGCCGCCCGCCCGTCCGGGGTTCGTATGGGCAGGGCCCGTCTTCGGACTCCCGCCTGCGGGGCGGCGACGGGCCCTACTCGAAGCGCGCGGCCAGCAGCATCAGGTCGTCGGTGGCCGGGGAGGCGTCCGGGGCGGGGCAGACGGCCAGCAGATGGGCGCAGAGCCGCTCCGGGTCGATCCGCACGTCGCGCGGGGCGTCGGCGGCGGCCCGGCGCAGGTTGGCCTGGCCGGCGTGCAGGGTCGGGCCGCAGCGGCGGGCCAGGCCCTCGGTGTAGAGCAGCAGGGTGTCGCCGCGCCCGGCGGTGAGCTCGACCCCGGGGGCCTCCCAGCAGGCCAGCATGCCGAGCGGGGCGGAGAGCGAGGTCTCCACGAACTCGGCGCCGTGCCGGTCGACCAGGACGGGCGGGCAGTGCCCGGCCCCGGCCAGGGTGATCCGGCGGTCCTCGGGTTCGACCCAGGCGTAGACGGCGGTGGCGGTGCGGGTCGGCTCGGTGGTCTTGAGCAGCAGTTCCAGGTCGCCGAGGACGGAGACCGGGTCCTCGCCCTCCAGCACCGCGTACGCCCGCAGCGCGGCCCGGATCCGGCCCATCGCGGCGGCCGCGCCGGGGGCGGAGCCGGGGCCCGCGCCGGGGCCGTCGCCGGAGACCGAGCCGACGGTGAGGCCGACGGTGCCGTCCGGCAGCGGGATGGCGTCGTACCAGTCGCTGCCGCTGGAGCGGTCCAGGCCGGCCGGGACGAGCCGGGCGGCCAGTCGCAGTCCGGGGATCTGCGGGAGGTGGTCCGGCAGCAGGCCGCGGCGCAGCGCCTCGGTGGTGCGCAGGGTGCGTTCCGCCTCCAGCTGCTTGGCGAGCAGCGGGGCGGCGATCTCGCAGTAGTGGCGGGCGAGTTCGCGCTGGCAGTCGGTGGGCTGGGCGGGCCGGTCGTAGAACCAGACGGCGGCGGCGAGCGGGCCGTCCTCGACGGTGGCGAGCGGGAGGCCGTAGGCGCCGCCGAGGCCGAGGTGGACGGCGAGTTCGCGCAGCCGGGCGCCGACGGCCGGGTCGTCGGCGAGGTCGGCGGAGTGCAGCTGTTCGGGGCGGTCGTGCTCGCTCAGCAGCCGGGCGAGCAGGCTCTGTTCGGTCGGGACGGTCTCCAGGGCGCCGAGGCTGGCCCGGTCCAGGCCGAGGCCGACGGGCTGGCCGGTGCCGCCGCCCGGCAGCAGGGTGACCAGGACGCCGCGGTCGGCGCCGAGCAGGGCGGCGCCGGAGGCGAGCACGGCGTCCAGGGTGGCGGTGGTGCCGCGGGCGCGGGCGAGCCGCTCGGTGTGCTCGTACAGGCTGGTGATATCGGACAGGCGTCCGGCCAAACGGTCCTGCACCGTGCTGGACGGTGCTGCGGGGCCGTCGGCGCCGCCGTCCGGCGCGTCGGTGGGGCCGGGCAGGTCCGGCGGCGGGTCGAGGACGGTGAGCCCGCCCGCACAGCCGGTCTCACCCGGCTCTGCGGGCGGCGTCGACGGCTGGGCGGCCGACGCGTGGGACTTGGTCATGCCGCCACTCCTGACGCGGTGCTACGTGCCATGCGAAACCCCCAGGTACGGCCAATGTGGAGCGAGCACGGCCAAAGGACGCGTTTCGCCTCGATTCGCTACTACTCGTCATTGATCGACAGCAATGCCACCACTTCTACACAGGCCATTCGGGGCATGTCCAGATCCAGGACGATGCGGTGGCCGGTTCCACGTCCGCGCGACCCGGTCGGAGGGCGCGCACCGGGCGCGGCGCGCCGGTCGGAGCCGGAGGCATGGAGCGAGCCGGGAGCGGGCAGAACCGAGGGGACGGACCGGGCGGCCGTCCGGATCGTATGTCCGCGCCGCCCGCGATCCGGGCTGGCCGGAAGTCTCTCACTCGTACGGTGGAACCAAGCGCGCCCGGGCGACGTCCATCCGGTCGCATACGGGATTCTCGTTCCAGGGGCTGTTCCAGTGCGCGGCCCTTCTCATGTCGTGCTCCACACCGTGCTCCACGTCGTAGCCGCGCCGTCCGCCGTGCCGCCCGCCCCGTTCCGCGCCTTTCCGGGGCCGTGCCGCCGCGGGCCCCTGCGGCGGGTCCCGACGGATGTCGGTGGGGCGGAGCGAACCGAGCGGTCAGGGAAAGGAACGAGCGCCATGCGTGAGAACCCGAAGAGCCCGAGGAGCCGGTCGCAGGAGTCCCGGGAGCCGCAGGAGTCGTCCGCCCGGCTGGCCGCGGCCCTCACGGCCGCCGTCGAACACCGCTGGCCGGTGGTGCCCGGCACCGTGCTGTGCGGCGGCCGCTGTTCCTGCGGGGAGCCGGACTGCCCGGCGCCCGGCGCCCATCCGCACGACCCGTCCCTGCTGGCCGCCACCACGGACCCCCGGATGGTGCGCTGGTGGTGGGAGCGGCAGACCCCGGACGCGCCGGTGCTGGCCGCCACCGGCTCCGCGGTCTCGGCGGTCAGCCTGCCCGCGGCGGCCGGTGCCAGGGCGCTGGTCCACCTGGGCGCGCTGCGGCTGCCGCTCGGCCCGGTGCTCGCGATGCCGGGCCGCTACGCCCTGCTGGTGGCCCCGTACTCGCTCGACGCCCTGGGCGAGATGCTCGCCCAACTCCCTTCGGTGCCAGGATCGTTGCGCTACCACGGGCCGGGCGGCTTCCTGCCGCTGCCGCCCGGCGGCGGGGCCGGGAGGGTGCGCTGGGTGCTGGCGCCGCGGCCGGCCGCGGCCGGTGGGGTCCGGTTGCCGCAGGTCGGGCCGCTGCTGGGGGAGTTGGTGGAGGCGACGGTCCGGCTGGACAGCGGGCGCTCGACGTACTGACGGATCGCCGGGTCGGGCCGGACTCCGGGCCCGGTGGTGCGGGGCGTTCCGGAAAAGA
The DNA here is from genome assembly GCF_042738155.1 of Kitasatospora sp. NPDC059088. NCBI lineage: Bacteria > Bacillati > Actinomycetota > Actinomycetes > Kitasatosporales > Streptomycetaceae > Kitasatospora > Kitasatospora sp. NPDC059088. Next base: position 20,196 of record NZ_JBHYGR010000020.1, read on the forward strand.
AAAGATCCGGCCGCTGGCGACGGGGGATGCACCAGCGGCCGGACTCTTTAGACAGTAACAAGGATCCGCGCCCGCGCCAATTTCCAAGACGCCCTCCAGGCCCGGAAATTGCGGCTTCCCGGCGACAATGTGACGCGTATCACCCGGATCCTGCGCGCTTTAGTTCAGGGTGACCTGACGGTTCACCAGGTTCGCGCGGGCGCGCCGCTCCTCGGCGGTCAGCTCGGTCGGGTCGGCGAGGACGGCGGCGAGCCGCTCGCCGAACTCGGCGGCCGGCTTCTCGCAGTCGGCGGCGGTCATGGCGAGCGGGAGGTCCCACACCGGGACGGTCAGGCCGTGCGCGCGGAACGAGCCCACCAGGCGGGTGTCCGCGCCGAGCGAGGCCTCGCCGGCGGCGTTCAGCCGGGCCAGCGCGTCCAGCAGCCGCTCCTCGGGCACGGTCATCACCCAGCGCAGGTGGTTCTTGTCCGGGGTGCCGCACCAGTAGGCGGCGTCGACGCTCGCGAGCTTCTCGGTCGGGATGGCGGAGGCGTTGGCGCGCTCCAGCGAGGCGGCGACCTCGCCGGTGGCGGTCTCGGCGTCCTCCAGCCAGAACTCGAAGCCGGTGTGCACGGTGGGCGTGAACGCGGCGGAGGCGTCCAGCAGGTCCTGGAGGCGGCGGCCGCCCGGGACGGTCCGGCGGGCCGGGACGGGGCTGCCGGGCTCGGTGGCCAGGGCCAGCTCCAGGGCGTCCGCGAGGTCGCGGCTGAGGTCGCCCGAGGAGGACTGGGTCTGCAGGCCGAGCAGGATCGAGCCGTCGGGGCGGCGCAGGGCCGGCCAGGCCAGCGGCAGCACCGTCGCCAGGGTCACCGACGGGACGTCGCCCCCGGCGGTCGCGGTCACTCCGGCGGCCAGCGTCAGCGGCACCGTGGCGGCGGGCACCAGCTCGCGCAGCGCCACCCAGTCGGCCTCGCCCGGCAGGCCCTCGAACGGGCGGTGCACCAGCTCCTGCACGGCGTGCGAGGCCTCCCGGCCGTGGCACGCCTTGTAGCGGCGGCCCGAGCCGCAGGGGCAGTCCTCGCGGGCCCCGACCACGGGGATCTCACCCGTGACGGCGGTGGTGGACTGGCGCTGCGGCGCCTTCTTGGCGGCCTTCTTGCCCATGCTGCGGCTCTCCCGGGGACGGTGGTCCTGTTTCACGGGAAGCCTACTGAGGTTCCCCCGGCGCGCGGGAACGCGCCGGGGCGGGCGCCGGTCGGACGGGTGCCGTACGCCCTGGTGCCGTACGCCCTGGTACCGGTCGGACGGGTGCCGCTCGGACGGCTACGCGCTGCGGGCGGTGCCGCCCCCGGTGCGCCGGGCGTGCCGGGCGCGGGCGGGCAGCGCCGCCCAGACCGTGACCTCGCCGGGCGCGTCCCGGACGCCCCAGTCGCTGGCCAGCTGGTCGACGATGGCCAGGCCGCGGCCGCCGCGCGAGGTCAGCGAGGGGCTGGCGGGCAGCGGCCGGGTGGCCGCGCCGCCGTCGGTGACCTCCAGGGTGAGCACGCCGTCGGCGTGCATCTGCCAGCGGACCAGCACACCGCCGGCCGGCTCGGCCGTGCCGTCCTCGGGCTCCCGGCCGCCCGGCGCCGGGTGCGTCCCGGAGGGGACGCCGACCAGCACCTGGTCCACCACCTCCGCCCGGGCGCCGCGGCCCAGGGCGGGCAGCGGGCCGAGCGGACGGGCGTACCGACAGGCGTTGCTCAACAGTTCGGAAAGGATCAGAACAGCATCATCGATGACCGGTTCCGGTATCTGCCGGTCACCCAGATCTCGACGCAGTCGGCGCCGTGCGACCCCGACACTCGCTGGGCCGTGCGGCACTGCCATGGTCGATGAAGTCGGCACTTCACGCGCCACCATCAACGCCACCCCCGGACCTCCTTCAGCGTATGCCGAGGGATGGATGCCCCTTGGTAATGCGTCGGAAACGACTGTCGGAGGATCCTGCGGGCGCTTTTCCGGCGGCGCGACTCAGGGTCGACAAGAGGTCATTCCGTGCTCACCCTCCGTCGCCCGATCGCAAGAATTCCGGCAATACCGTGCGCGGAAGGTTTGACTGCCGACCGGGGTGATCAGGTTTCCCCGGGTACCCGGGGCGCCCGGCCCCGGCTCAGCGGCCGAGCTGGGCCAGCACCTCGGCGGGCCTGTTGGTGATGATCGCGGAGACCCCGAGCTCCAGGCAGAGCTCGACGTCGGCCGGCTCGTCCACCGTCCATACGTGCACCTCGTGGCCCAGCTCGCGCAGCCGGGGCACCAGCTGCGGCTTGGCCTTGATCAGCTCGATGCCGGGGCCGGCGATCCGGGCCCCGCCCGGCAGCGGCTGCCCGGGGCGCAGGCGGCCCAGCAGCGGCAGCATCCGTTCGATCAGGAACACCCGCCGGTAGTCGGGCGCGGCGGCGGCCACCCGGTTCAGCGCGATCGAGGAGAAGCTCATGATCCGGGCGGACGGGCGCTCGCCGTCCGGCGCGGTGCCGATCTTGTACCGCTCCAGGGTGCGCAGCAGCTCGGCCTCGACCCGGCCGCGGAACCGCACCGGGTGCTTGGTCTCGATCGCCAGGTCCACCGGGCGGCCGCAGTCCACCACCAGTTCGAGCAGCCGCTCCAGCCGCAGCACGCCGCGCAGCTCGGGGTCGGTGCTGGGCCGGCCGGTCTTCCAGGCGCCGAAGTCGTACGCCTCCAGCTCGGCCAGCGTCATCGCGGAGACGGTGCCGCGGCCGTTCGAGACCCGGCCGATCCGGCGGTCGTGCACGCAGACCAGGTGGCCGTCGGCCGTCACCCGCACGTCGCACTCGACGGCGTCCGCGCCCTCGTCGAGCGCGCGCCGGTACGCCGCGAGGGTGTGCTCGGGCAGGGCGTGGGAGGAGCCGCGGTGGGCGATCACCTGGACGGAGGGCGTGGTGCGCGCCGCCGCCGAGGGCAGTTCTGGGCTGGTCACGGCCCCAACGATAGGGGGCGCGGGTGAACCCGGGGCGAAGCCGGTCCCAACCTGCGGGGCCGGCTCCGCCCCCGGTGCGTCAGGCCCGGGCGGTGCGGCGGGTCAGCGGGGTGAGGCCCCAGGTGACCAGCGCCGGCACCAGGAAGGCGAACAGCGAGGCCGAGGTCCACTCCTGCGGGGTGAAGTGCAGGGTCCGCTGGGCCGAGGTCCAGAAGTCCACCCATCCGTCGCCCACCGCGGTCGGCGCGATCAGCTGGTAGACGGCGAAGCCCAGCACCCACGGCAGCAGCATCAGCCAGCGGGACGGTGCCCGCTCGGAGAGGTCCCAGCCGTGCCGGCCGGCGCCGAAGAAGTAGTCCACCGCCAGCACCGCCAGCAGCGGTACGAAGACCGAGCCGATCAGGCCGAGGAAGTTGCTGTAGGTGTCGGTGAACCGGTCGATGCGCAGCGCCAGCACGGTGGTCAGCACGCCGATCCCGCCGCTCAGCACCCGGCGGTCCACCCGCGGCAGCAGGTTCTGCAGCGACATCGCGGTCGAGTAGACGTTGGCGAAGGACTGGTCGGTCTCGCGCAGCACCAGCACCAGGAGGAACAGCCAGCCGGCCCAGACACCGAGGAAGGAGTCGAAGATCCGGCTCGGGTCGCCGTCGGACTGGAGCAGCGCCATCAGGCCCAGCACGTAGCACCAGACCTGGGCGACGGTGTAGCCGGAGAAGCTGCCCCAGAAGGCCGACTTCGGGCTGCGCGAGTGCCGGGTGTAGTCGGCGGCCATCGGGACGAAGGAGATCGACACCGCGATCATCGCGTCGGTGGCGCCCAGGAAGCCGTGCCAGTTGCCCGCGCCCGGGTCCGGCACGCCCTGGCGGCCCAGCTGGACGGTGAAGTACACCATCGCGACCGCGACCGCCCCGGCCACGAAGCGGCGCAGCACCGCGATCGAGCCCAGCGGCCAGATCGTCAGCGCGGTGGTCAGCGCGCCCGCGAGCAGCACGAACAGCCAGCGGTAGTCGCTGGTGTGGGCGACGGTCTGGGCGCCCGCCGCGATGGTCAGCAGCTCGAACACGCCCCAGCCGACGCACTGGACGATGTTCAGCACGGTCGGCAGGTAGGACAGCCGGGTGCCGAACAGGCCGCGCAGGTTGGCCATCGCCGGGGCGCCGGTGCGGGCCCCGATCAGCGCGGCGACGCCGAGCATCGCGGTGCCGACCGCCGTACCGGTCACGATCGCCGTCACCGCGGCGGCCAGCGACAGCTCGCTGCCCTTCTCGCCGAGCACGGTCGCGGCGGTGGAGAAGCCGATCAGGCTGACGCCGAGGTTCATCCACAGCGCGAAGTGGTCCCGGAAGCGCAGGGTGCGCGGCGGCTCGGTGTCCAGGACCAGCGGTGCCTCGACGCGGTGGTCCAGCAGCGCGGCGCCGGCGCCGGCCGGGTCCGGCGGGAAATCCTTGGACGCGGGCGCGCCCGGAGAAGAGGATGGCGAAGCAGGCGGCATGGCCGATACTCCCTACGCCGGCATTACCCGGACAGGTTCCGGCGGTCAGCGCCCCCTCGACGGTCCGCCGGTCACTGGCCTGGCGTACGGTCGACATGCGCACTCTCAGCCTGGTCGGTCCAAGCTCCCGCGTGTCAGTTTGGAGCGACAGGCTAACCGGCACGGCTACGAACGCCAAAGGCCACGGGGTGCGCGGTCCGCATCGCGGGACGCCGGGCGGGGGTGGGGAGCCCCGGTTGTCGGTGGCGGCTAAGGATTCTTATGAGTTATTCAGAGGGGTCCTTACGGCAATCGAATCGCCGGTGCGAAAAACTATGGTCCTTGGTTCTGTCAGCTATGGAGGTCGTCCGTGAGCACCGAGCGCGAGGTTGGGCCCACCGGGCCGCAGGGGGAGCAGCCCGCGGGGGCCCCGGAGGCGGCGGGTGCCGTTCCCGACGGCACCGCTCAGGGCGGCCACAAGCCGACCATGGCCTTCAGCCGGGTTCCCGAGCCGAAGGACGAACCGGTGGACAACCCGGTGGCCGGGCCGGTGGACGGGTCGGCCGACGCCGCCCCGGCCGACAGCGGGCATCAGCCGACCATGGCGTTCGGCCGGGTCCCGGAGCCGGCCGCCGCGAGCGCGGCGGCCGAGGCCGCCCCGGCGGAGGGCGGGCACCAGCCGACCGTCGCCTTCACCAAGGTGCCCGCGCCGGAGGCCCCGGCCGCGCCGGCCGCGCCCGCCGTCGAGGAGCCCGCCGTCGACCCGGCCACCGGCTACATCGACGCCCCGCCGCCGGTCCTGCCGCCCGCGCCGCCCGCCCCGGCCCCGGTCGCCGCCGCTCCGGCCGCGCCCGCCCTGCCGCCGGGCACCCCGGGCACCAACCCGTACGCGACCCCGACCCACGGCGTGCCCGCCGCCGGCGCCCACGAGGGCTACGGCGTCCCGGCCGCCAACGCCCAGGAGCCGTACGGCGCCCCGGCCGCCGGTGCGCCCGTCGCGCCCGGCGCACCCGGTCACCACCCCTTCGGCGCCGGCCAGCCGCTCGGCGGCTGGGGCGGCGGCCACGACGCCGGCGCGGGCCACCCCGGCGGCCCCGGCGGTCCGTTCGGCTACCCCGCCGAGTACCCCGGCGGCCCGGGCGGCCACGGCCCGCGCAAGAAGCGCGGCGGCCTGGTGGCCCTGCTCGCGGCCGTCGCGCTGGTCGCCGGCATCGCGGGCGGCGCGGTCGGTGTGGTCGCCAGCGACCACGCGGGCAGCAGCAGCTCGGCGGACGACCACCGCAGCACCACCGTCCAGGCCAGCAACACCCAGAAGAACGAGCCCGTCCCCGGGTCGATCGCCGCCATCGCCCAGAAGGCGCTGCCCAGCGTCGTCACCATCAAGGCGCAGAACAGCACCGAGTCGGGCACCGGCACCGGCTTCGTCTTCGACACCGAGGGCCACATCCTCACCAACAACCACGTGGTCGCGCCGGCCCTCAACGGCGGCAAACTGACCGTCAAGTTCGCCGACGGCACCTCCTACACCGCCTCGGTGCTGGGCCACGCCGAGGGCTACGACGTCGCCGTGGTCAAGATCGACAACCCGCCGAAGAGCAAGCTGTCGCCGCTGCCGCTGGCCGACTCCGACAAGGTCAACGTCGGTGACGCCACCGTCGCGATCGGTGCGCCGTACGGCCTGGAGTCCACCGTCACCAGCGGCATCGTCAGCGCCAAGGACCGCCCGGTCGCCTCCGGCGACGAGACCGGCTCGCAGGCCTCGTACATGAACGCCCTGCAGACCGACGCCTCGATCAACCCCGGCAACTCCGGCGGCCCGCTGCTGGACTCCAGCGGCGCGGTGATCGGCATCAACTCGGCGATCCAGTCCAACGCCTCCGCCAACGGCCGGGCCGGCAGCATCGGCCTGGGCTTCGCCATCCCGATCAACCAGGCCAAGTGGGTCGCGGACACCCTGATCAAGACCGGCAAGCCGGTCTACGCCAAGCTCGACGTGCTGCGCAACGACGACTACAAGGGCGACGGCGCGCAGATCCAGACCAAGGACGTCCAGGGCCAGCCCGCCGTCACCCCCGGCGGCGCGGCCGACAAGGCCGGCCTCAAGCCGGGCGACGTGATCACCAAGCTCGGCGGCGCGCCGATCGAGAACGGTCCCGCCCTGGTCAGCCGGATCTGGACGCACAAGCCGGGCGAGACCGTCGACGTCGAGTACACCCGCAACGGCCAGACCATGACCACCAAGGTCACGCTCGGCCAGCGGGACGGCGATCAGTGACCCCCCGGGCCCGCGGAATCGTGTGCGCCGAAGGCCGTCGGACCCGTTAGGCTGACCTCCGCCTGGAGAGCTGCCCGAGCGGCCTAAGGGAACAGTCTTGAAAACTGTCGTGGCGTGACCCGTCACCGTGGGTTCGAATCCCACGCTCTCCGCCGGTAGGAGAAAACACCTGCTCAGGGCGGGTGCCGAGATCGTTTCGGCACCCGCCCTCGGTGTTTTCCGGGGCGGGCCGGCGGCGGGCCGGCGGTGGGCCGACGCGGGGTCGCGGCCGGGCCGGCGGCCGGGGGTTGACCCTGACACAGGGGGAGACGGTGGAGTGGGAGCACCATGTTGAACATCGGAGACTTCGCCGTCCACGGCCGGGTGTCGGTGCGGATGCTGCGCCACTACGACGCGATCGGCCTGCTCACACCCGCCAGGGTGGACCCGGCCACCGGGTACCGCTCCTACGAGGCGGGCCAACTCGCCCGGCTGAACCGGGTGATCGCGCTCAAGGAACTCGGCTTCACGCTGCAGCAGGTGCGGGCCGTGCTGGACGAGCACCCGGACCCGGCCGAGCTGCGCGGGATGCTGCGGTTGCGGCGGGCCCAGCTCGCCGAGGCGATCGCGGCGGACGAGCAGCGGCTGGCCCGGGTGGAGGCGAGGCTCCGGACGATCGAGAGTGAGGGGAACATGTTCGAGCACGATGTCGTGGTGAAGCCCGTTCCGTCCGTGCGGGTGGCCCAACTGAGCGGTGTGGCGGCGAGTTACGCGCCGGAGGACATCACCCCGGTGATCGGCCCGCTCTTCGACGAGCTGTGCCGACGGGTGGAGCAGGCCGGGATCGAGGTGGTCGGGCCGTCCGTCGCCCGGTACGAGGACGGGCCGGAGGGCGACGGTTCGGTGGTCGTCCGGGTGGCCCTCCAGGTCGCGCCGTCCGTGCGGGCCGGCCGGGACGACATCGAGGTGGTCGACCTGGCGCCGATCGAGGAGGCGGTGACCATCGTCCACCGCGGCTCGATGGACGACGCGATGGGCAGCTTCCAGGCCCTGGCCCGCTACATCGACCAGAACGGCTACCGCTCGACCGGCTACGCCCGGGAGCGCTACCTGGAGACCCCGGCCGACCGGTCCGGCTGGGTCGTCGAGTTCCAGGAACCGGTGGTCCGCAGGTAGCGGCCGCCGCTTGCCCTCGACCAGGTCGAGGGTCCTAGCGTCACCCGGCATGACCACCGCGACCTCCGCCGGGACGGCCCGGCGCACCGCCCTGCCCCGGCCGTACCTGCTCTGGCTGGCCGGGGCCCAGGCCGGGCTGCTGGGTGACGCCGCGCTGTCCTTCGCCCTCGGCTGGGCCGCCTCCGGGTACGGCGGCGGGGCGGCCGGGCTGGTGCTGACGGCGGTCACCGTGCCCCGTACGGTGCTGGTCCTGCTGGGCGGGGCGGTGGCGGACCGGTTCGGCGCCCGCCGGGTGATGCTCGTCGGGGACGCGGTGATGCTGGTGGTGACCGCCGCACTGGCGCTCGCGGTGGCCGGCGGCCGGGGCGCGCCGCTGTGGCTGCTGGTCGGGGCGGCCGTGGTGACCGGGGCGGTCGACGCGTTCCACCTCCCGGCGAGCGGCTCGATGCCGCGCCGGCTGGTGCCCGCGGACCGGCTGCCCCGGGCGCTCGCGCTGCGGCAGGCCGGCGGGCAGTGCGCGGTGCTGCTCGGGGCGCCGCTGGGCGGCCTGCTGGTCGCCGGGGGCGGGCTCGCGGGCGCGGCGGCGGCGGACGCGGTGAGCTTCGCGGTCGTCCTGCTGGTCCTGCTGCGGGTCCGGCCGGACCGGGAGGGGCCCGGTCCGGCTCCCGCCGCCGCCCCGGTGGGCCTGCTGCGGGAGGCGGGGGCGGGCGTCCGGCTGGCCCTGGGGGATCCGCTGCTGCGGGCCGCGCTGCTGCTGACCGGGGCCGCCGCGGGGGCGCTGCTGCCCGTGGTCTCGCTGCTCGGCCCGCTGCTCGCCCGGGCACACGGCTGGGCGGCGGGCACCGCCGGACTGGTGACCGCCGGTCAGGCGGCGGGGGTGCTCGCGGTGGCGGCGGCGGTCGCCTGGCGCGGCGGGCTGCCCCGGCCGGGGGTCGGGGCGGCCGCCGGGCTCTGCACGGCCTCGGCGGGCACCGTGCTGCTGGCGCTGTCCGGCGGTCCGGGGGCGGCGGTGGTCGGCAGCACGGTGGTGGGCCTCGGCTCCGGACTGTTCGCCTGCCACCTCGGGCCGCTGGTGCTCGGCGGTGCCCCGAACTCCCATCTCTCCCGGGTGCAGGCCCTGTTGACGCTGGTGCAGAGCCTCGCCCTGGTGCTGTCCACCGGGCTGCTCGGGACGGCCGCGGACGCGACGGGGGCCGTCCCGCCCGCCCTGCTCTGCGCCCTCGCCACCGGGGCGGCCGGGCTGGCGGCCCTCGCCACCCCGGTGCTGCGCCGGGCCTGACCGACCGGCACCGCCGGTCGGCGGGACACGGGCCGGCGGCCGGTGGCCGGTGCCGAGGCCCACTTGCCCGGCTCCGGGCCTCGGGGCAGAGTGCGGAGGTGGCGGCGGCGCGGTGGTGACTGGAGGCGGCGATGAGTGATCTGACGGACCGACTGGCGCTGGGCCTCCCGGCGGAGGCGGTGGTGGTGGATCCGGACGTGACCGCCGCCTACAGCCACGACATGGCGGGCTTCTGCGCCGCCGGGACGCCCGCCGTGGTGGTCTTCCCGGAGACGGTCGAGCAGGTGCAGCACGTGCTGCGCACCGCGACCGAGCTGCGGGTGCCGGTGGTGCCGCAGGGGGCCCGGACCGGGTTGTCGGGGGCGGCGAACGCCGTCGACGGCTGCGTCGTGCTGTCGCTGGTGAAGCTGAACCGGATCCTGGAGATCGACCCGGTGAACCGGGTGGCGGTGGTCGAGCCGGGCGTGGTGAACGCGGAACTGTCGCGCGCGGTCGAGGAGTTGGGTCTCTGCTACCCGCCGGACCCGTCCAGCTGGGAGTCCTGCACGATCGGCGGCAACATCGGCACCGGCGCGGGCGGGCTCTGCTGCGTGAAGTACGGCGTCACCAGCGAGTACGTGCTCGGGCTGGACGTGGTGCTGGCGGACGGCCGGCTGCTGTCCACCGGGCGCCGCACGGCCAAGGGAGTGGCCGGGTACGACCTGACCCGGCTGTTCGTCGGCTCGGAGGGCACCCTCGGGGTGGTGGTCCGGGCGGTGCTGGCGCTGCGGCCCGCGCCGGAGCCGCAGCTGGCGCTGGCGGCGGAGTTCCCCAGCGCGGACGCGGCGGGGGCGGCGGTCTGCGCGGTGATGGAGCGCGGGCTGACCCCGTCGCTGATGGAGCTGATGGACGCGGTCTCCGTCCGGGCCGTCAACGAGCTGGGGCAGATGGGGCTGCCGGAGTCGACCCGGGCGCTGCTGCTGGTGGCCTTCGACGGGCCGGACCGGGAGGCCGGGCTGGCCCGGGTCGCGGAGCTGTGCCGGGAGGCCGGGGCGACCGAGGTGGTTCCGGCCGAGGACCAGGCGGAGTCGGACCTGCTGCTGGCGGCCCGGCGGCTGGCGCTGCCCGCGCTGGACCGGCTGGGGACCACGATGATCGACGACGTGGCGGTGCCGCGCTCCCGGCTGGCCGAGATGCTCAACGGCGTCGCGGCGATCGCCGAGCGGCACGCGCTGACGATCGGGGTGGTCAGCCACGCCGGGGACGGCAACACCCACCCGATCGTGATCTTCGACGCCGCGGACCCGGAGCAGACGGCGCGGGCCCAGCGCTCCTTCGACGAGATCATGGCGCTCGGGCTGGAGCTGGGCGGCACCATCACCGGGGAGCACGGGGTGGGGCTGTTGAAGCGGGACTGGCTGGCCCGTGAGCTGGGGCCGGTCGGGCTGGACCTGCAGCGGCAGGTGAAGGCGGTCTTCGACCCCTTGGGCATCCTCAATCCGGGCAAGATGGTCTGATTTTCGGCGTGGATATCTTCTCCTCATGCGCATCCTTCGGCCCGCATTCTCGGTACGACTTTCCGATGGTCTGTGAATGGCTGGAAAGTCGACTTGGAAGGGTGGGCGAACCTTTCGGGGGCGTGTTCAGGGGTGGCCCGCGCCGGGGGTGGTGCGCCCGGAGGTTCGTACGGCACTGACGCGCCGTCGTCCGACGTCCGCGGAAAGGCCGCCGAACGGGCGAAGTCGCAGGTCAGTAGCGGTGTGTCGGCGCACTGTCCGATCTTCCGCCCGTTATGCGCGGCCCGGGTGGATATCACGCTAACGGGCGAAAACTGCTCCGTCGGCTAGTGCTTTGTCGATTTGTTGCGGAAGTCTTTCTCCCGGCGTCGCAGCCCGCAGGTGTTCGTCTGGCCGGCGAACCCCCGCACCATGCTCGACCAATGCACGATTAACGGCTTCTTGGAGGCTCACATGGCTCGCTTCAACACCCGCCGGGTGTCCGGGTTCCTGCTCGCCGCCCCGCTGGCGGCCGGTCTGCTGCTGGCCGGTGCCGGGGCCGCCGCCGCCGACAACGGCGCGGGCGCCGCGGCCGGTTCCAACGCCGGCGTGGTGTCCAACACGGGCACCGGCAACATCTTCGGCGGCCTCGACGGCAACTACGTCTCCAACCAGCAGACGGCCACCGGCGCCGGCGCCTCGAACCAGAACAACACCGTCGCGGTGAAGGACAACGCGGGCAACGTCCTGGCCGGTCAGGGCAACAAGAACATCAACGTCATCTTCGCCCCGATCTTCCCCTGACGGCCCCGGGTGCCACTGCCGGCGGGGGCGCCGGAGGTGGACGGCCGCGGGTGAGCTGAGCATCCGCGGTGGGGTCCGGAACGGTCACCGGGCGGGCTTCCCGCCCCGGGCGGACCGGGGAGACCGGACGAACGCATGGACCGGCCAGCGGAAAGGGTCGCCGCGAAGCCGGCCTCGTGGGCGGTGCCGCCATCGGCAC
>NZ_JBHYGR010000020.1:31819-37058 GCF_042738155.1 Kitasatospora sp. NPDC059088
CCACTTACCTCTGTGTCTATCTGTCTTGTGGTGGGGGGTGGCGGCTGGGGGGGGTGGGGGTGTCCCCACAACACCCCCCCCCCCACGAGTGCGTCCGGGCCCGGGGCCCCACCGGCCCGCCACCCGCGCCCGGCCCGCGCGCCCGGCCCCTGCGCCCCGCCCGTACGCCCCGCCCGCACGCGCCCCGCCCCCCGCGAGCGGCCCGGATCCCTCCAGCGAGGGCCCGCGCCCGGCGCCGTCGGTCCACGGCGGTACGGTTGCGCTCCGACAGCGCTCCACGTGCCCGGGCCCGGAACGGACGGCCCGGTCGGGGCGGCGACCGCGGCAATCGGAAGGAAGGCGCGCGATGGCGGCGGAGGACGAGGGCCTGACCGGCCCGGACGGGGCCAGGCCCGCACCGGAGCCGCAGCCGCAGCCGTGCCCGGCACCACCGGACGAGCGCCGGCCCGGGCCGAGGTCCGTCCCGGAACTGCTGCTCGGCCGCCCGCCGATGGCCCGCCCGCTGCCCTCCTTCGACCCCGCGGCCGCCCCCGCCGAGCCCGGCCCGCTGTTCGTGGACTGGCTCGCCACCGCCCTGGACGCCGGGGTGCTGGACCCGCAGGCCTTCACCCTCGCCACGGTCGACGCCGACGGCATGCCGGACGCCCGGGTGCTGGTGCTGCGCGACGTGGACGCGGCCGGCACCGGCTGGAACTTCTCCGCGGCCGCCGACAGCCCCAAGGGCCGCCAGCTCGCCCACCACCCGGCCGCCGCGCTGAACGTCTACTGGCCGCAGCTGGGCCGCCAGGTCCGGGTACGCGGCAGCGTCGAGCGGGCCGCCGACCTGGTCGCCGCCGCGGAGTTCGCCACCCGCTCGCCCGCCGCCCGGGTCGGTGCGCTGGTCGGCCGGCAGAGCGAGCCGCTGGCCGAGCTGACCGAGTACGACGAGGCGGTGGCGGTCGCCCGGCGCCGGCTGGAGGCGACCCCGGACGCCGTCGCGCCCGGCCACGCGGTCTACACCCTGTGGGCGCACGAGGTGGAGTTCTGGCAGGGCGACGCCCAGCGCCGGCACGTCCGGCTGCGCTACACCCGCACCGGCCCGGTCCGTACCCCGGAGTGGTCCCGCACCCTGCTCTGGCCGTAGCGCCGTTGCCGTGAGGGGCCGGCCGCGCCCGGTCGGCGTCCTCCGGTCGGCCCCCTCCCGCCAACCGCCTCTCGCCAGCCCCCTCCCGTCAGACCCGTCCGGTCAGCGCCGTCCGGTCAGCGTGGCCCCCACGCTGGCCGCGACCACGCAGCCGATCCCGGCCAGCTGCGCGGCGCCCAGCAGCTGGCCGAGCACCACCAGCCCGACCAGTGCGCTGACCGCCGGCTCCAGGCTGACCAGCACGCTGAACACCCGCTGGGGCATCCGCCGCAGCGCCGTCATCTCCAGCGCGTACGGGAGCACCGGCAGCAGCAGCGCCACCCCGGCCGCCGAGGCGAGCAGCACCAGCGGCGAGGCGCCGGGGGCGGTCAGCCCGTCCCAGGCCTCGCCGAGCCCGAACGGCGCGAGGAACAGGGCGCCGACCGTCATCGACACCGCCAGCCCCTGGAAGCCCTGGAAGGCGGCGCCGACCTTGTCGGTGAACAGGATGTACAGCGCGTAGCAGCCGGCCGCGCCGAAGGCGTAGAGCAGGCCGACCGGGTCGAGCGAGCTGCCGCCTTCCCCTTCGCCGAGCAGGGTCAGCAGGACGACCCCGGCCGCCGCGAGCAGGGCCCAGAGCAGGTGGCTGGCCCGCCGGGCGAAGACCAGGGCGACCGCGAGCGGGCCGAGGAACTCGATGGTCGCGGCGGTGCCCATCGGCAGCCGGTCGATCGCCCCGGCGAACAGGAAGGTCATCCCGGCGGAGGCCATGCCGAGCAGCGCGGCCGCGGCGAGGTCGCGCGGGCGCTTGTCGCGCAGCCGGGGCCGGGTGACGGCGAGCAGGATCACCGCGGCGAAGCCCAGCCGCAGGAAGGTGGTGCCGCTGACCCCGAGCGGGCCGAACAGCGGCTTGGACAGGGCGATGCCGGTCTGCACCAGGAACATCGCGACCAGACACAGAAGCGGCGCCGGGATCCTGTCCGGGCGCCGCAGGGCCTTGCCGATCCGGCCGGTGGACCGGCCGGGGCGGAGCCCCGGGGGCGCCGTGGAGCCGGGCTCCCCACCTCGTCGCCGGCTGCCCCGCTCGCCGGCGGGCTCGCCCGTGGGGGCGGGCGGCGTGGCAAGGGCCTCGGCGACGGCGGCGGCCGAGGTGGGGGCGACGGTTTCGCCGGTATGGGAGGTGGGCATGCTGACGAGTTTGCCGTAAGGAGTGACCAACCAGCAAGCTCGTTACAACCCGTTCACGGAAACCGGGACGGATGCGGACGGGTGCGCCCGAAAGGGTGGACTCGAACGGGCCGCGCGGCGTGGCGGACGCGTTCGTCCGACGGTCCGTCAGTATCAAGGCCGGGTGCGCTGTCTCCGCCCGGCGGCCTTCCTCGCCGCCTCCCTCGTGCTCCTGCTGGCGACCGGCGGGACGGGCGTGAGCGCCGAGGCCTCCGTCCCGGCCGCCGCCGCCCTCCCGCGCATCCGGGCCGTCCGGCTCCCCGACCGGATCGGCCCGCCCCGGTTCCGCGACAACTGGAGCGGCGCGGCCTTCGACGTCTGCACCGCCCCCTCGACCGACGCCCTGCGGGCCTGGCGCGCCGCCTCCCCGTACGGGGCGGTCGGCATCTACGTCAGCGGCTCCCAGCGCGGCTGCCCCCAGCCCCGGCTCACCGCGGACTGGATCCACCAGGCGCGCTCGATGGGCTGGCGGTTCCTGCCGGTGCACGTCGGCCTCCAGGCGCCGTGCGCCGATCCGAGCCGCAAGCCCCGGCGGATCGACCCGGCCGAGGCCGCCCAGCAGGGCCGGGACGAGGCCGGCGAGGCCGTGCGCGCGATGCGCTCGCTCGGCTTCGGCCGGGGCGCCCCGGTCTACCTGGACATCGAGGCCTACCCGATGCGCGACGCCGGCTGCGGCCGGGCCGTGGTCGAGTTCACCCTCGGCTGGACCCAGGCCCTGCACGCGGCGGGCTACCGCTCCGGCTTCTACTCCAGCCTCGACTCCGGCGTCGCCGACCTGGCCGCCGCGGCCCGGGCCGGCAGCGGCCCGCTCCCGGACGCCGTCTGGTACGCCCACTGGGACGACCACGCCGACACCGCTTCCGCCGGCCCGCTCGGCCCGCAGCTCTGGGCCTCCCACCAGCGCGTCCACCAGTACCACGGCAACGTCCAGGAGACCTACGCCGGCGAGACCCTCACCGTCGACCGCGACCGGGTGGACGGCCCGACCGCCGGCTGACCGGGTACGTCCGGCCGGTCCCGTGATCCGTGCAACGGGTTCCGGATGCTGACAGCGGGCGGACGGAACGGCACAATCGGGCACGTCCACGCGCATTACCGCCCGGTAGGAAATGCCGTGGCACCGCCAGTGCCGCCAGGTCGAGGAGGACCCGTGTTCAGCACGATGCAGGACGTACCGCTCACCGTCGCCCGGATCCTGGAGCACGGGTCCACCGTCCACGCCCGTTCCACCGTCACCACCTGGGACGCGACCGGTCCGGTCGTCCGGACCTACGCCGAGGTGGGCGCGCGCGCCGCGCAGCTGGCGCACGCGCTGCGCGACGAGCTCGGGGTGACGGGCGACGACCGGGTCGCGACGCTGATGTGGAACAACGACTTCCACCTGGAGGCGTACCTCGCCGTCCCGGCGATGGGCGCCGTGCTGCACACCCTGAACCTGCGGCTGCCCGCCCAGCAGCTGTCCTTCATCATCGACCACGCCGCCGACCGCGTGATCGTCGTCAACGGCAGCGTCCTGCCGCTGCTCGCCGCCGTGCTGCCGCAGCTCGCGCCCACGCTCAAGCACATCGTGGTGGCCGGCCCCGGCGACCGCTCGGTGCTGGCCGGCTTCGCCGGCGGCGTGCACGACTACGAGGAGCTGATCGCCGACCGGCCCACCGACTTCCCGTGGCAGCGGGACATCGACGAGCGCCGGGCCGCCGTGCTCTGCTACACCTCCGGCACCACCGGGGACCCGAAGGGCGTGCTCTACAGCCACCGGTCGATCTACCTGCACTGCATGCAGGTCAACACCGGCGACAACTTCGCCTTCACCCCGCGCGACACGGCCCTGCCGGTGGTCCCGATGTTCCACGTGAACGCCTGGGGCATCCCGCACGCCGCCTTCATGTCCGGCGCCAACCTGCTGATGCCGGACCGGTTCCTCCAGCCCAAGCCGATGGCCGAGATGATCGCCGCCGTCCGTCCCACTGTCAGCGCCGCCGTCCCGACCATCTGGAGCGGCCTGCTGGACGAGCTGGACGCGGGCGACTACGACACCTCCAGCCTGCGCATGGTCGTCATCGGCGGCAGCGCCTGCCCGCCGTCGCTGATGAAGGCCTACGACGACCGCCACGGCATCCGGGTGCTGCACGCCTGGGGCATGACCGAGACCTCCCCGCTCGGCTCCTTCGCCCAGCCGCCGGGCGGCCTCACCCCCGAGGAGGAGTGGCCGTACCGGATCACCCAGGGCCTCTTCCCGGCCTCGGTCGAGGCCCGGCTGATCGGCCCGGGCGGCGAGCGGATGCCGCACGACGGCGTCTCGGCCGGCGAACTGGAGGTCCGCGGCCCGTGGATCGCCGCCGCCTACTACGGCGGCGCCGGGCAGGACCCGGTCCGCCCGGAGGACAAGTTCTCCGAGGACGGCTGGCTGCGCACCGGCGACGTGGGCACCATCACCGCCGACGGCTACCTGACCCTCACCGACCGGGCCAAGGACGTCATCAAGTCGGGCGGCGAGTGGATCTCCTCCGTCGAGCTGGAGAACGCCCTGATGGGCCACCCCGAGGTGGCCGAGGCCGCCGTGGTCGCGGTGCCGGACGAGAAGTGGGGCGAGCGCCCGCTGGCCACCGTGGTGCTGCGCCCGGGCGCCGCCGTCGGGCTCAGGGACCTGCGGGCCTTCCTGGCCGAGCGGATCGCCTCCTGGCAGCTGCCGGAGCGCTGGGCGATCGTCGAGTCCGTCCCGAAGACCTCGGTCGGCAAGTTCGACAAGAAGGTGATCCGGGCCAGCTACGCGGCCGACGAGCTGGACGTCACCACGCTCGGCAAGGAGTAGCGGACACACCGGAGGGCCGGCCCCCCCGCGAACCGGGGGCGGGCCCCCCGGCCGGCCCGGGGGAGGCCGCGGGGGCGGCCCCCCCCCCCCCCCACGCC
>NZ_JBHYGR010000020.1:37068-41348 GCF_042738155.1 Kitasatospora sp. NPDC059088
ACCCCACCCCTCCCATCTTTTTTTTTTTTGGTGTGTCTTTGTGTTTTTTTTTTTATACCCGGGGGGCGCCCCCCCCCCCCCCCGGCGGGCCCCCCCCCCCTCCGGCACGTCCGGGCTCAGCCCGCGGCGGCGACGCCCGCCTCACCCATCGCGCCGATCCGCCCGAGCAGGTCGACGATCCGGGACTGGACGTCCTCGCTGGTGGAGCGCTCGGCGAGGAACAGCACCGTCTCGCCGGTGCGCAGCCGGGGCAGTTCGCGCGGGTCGAGGTCCACCGAGGTGTAGACCACGAGCGGGGTGCGGTGCAGCCGGTCGTTGGCGCGCAGCCAGTCCAGCAGTCCGATCCGGCGGCGGCGGATCTGGAACAGGTCCATCACCACCAGGTTGGGCTGCACGCTGCTGGCCCGGGCGACGGCGTCGTTCTCGTCCACCGCGTGCTCGACGTGCATGCCGCGCCGCTCCAGGCTGCTGATCATGGCGGCGGCGATGTCCGGGTCGCCCTCGACCAGCAGCACCCGCGGGGCGTGGTGCTCGCCGTCGCGCGGGGCCAGGGCACGCAGCAGCACGGCCGGGTCGGCGCCGTACGCGGCGTCCCGGGTGGCCTGGCCGAGGCCCGCGGTCACCAGCACCGGGACCCGGCTGTTGAGCGCCGCGGTGCGCAGCGACTGCAGCGCGGTACGGGTGATCGGGCCGGTCAGCGGGTCGACGAAGAGCGCCGCCGGGAAGGCGTTCGCCTGGGCGTCCACCTCCTCGCGGGAGCGGACGATCACCGGCAGGTAGCCGCGGGCCTGGAGCGCCTGGCCGGTGGCCGGGTCGGGCTCGGGCCAGACCAGCAGCCGGCGGGTGTTGGCCAGTTCACCGGACGCGGCCTGCGGCTGCTCGGCGTCCGGGCGGTCGCTCCGGGCGGCGGGCAGTTCGGCCAGCGCGCGCGGCGCGGCCGGTACGGGCGGCTGCGGGGCGACGGGCACCGGGGCGGCGGACGGTCGCGGCGGCGCCAGTTCGGCCAGTCCGCTGCCGACCGGGCGGGGTCCGCCCGGCTCCTCGGCAGCGGGCAGCGCGGGCCGGGCCGGCTCCAGCGCGCCGCCGGTCTGCGCAGCGGGTGCTCCGGCCGGGGCGTCGGCGCCGGGCCCGGGCGGTACGGAGAGCCGGCGGCGGCGCCCGGTCGGTGCCACAGCGGGTTCGGCCGGGGCGGGTGCCGGACCGGCCGGCAGGGCGTGTTCCAGGCCGGGGTAGACCGGGGTGTCGCCCACGCCGGGGAGCGCGAAGCCGCCCGAGGAGTCCTCGGCGGAGGGCAGGGCACGGCGTCTGCGCGGCTTGGCCTCGCCGCCGTCCTCGGCGGCGCCGTTCGGCGGCGGTTCGACGGGAGCGGAGGTGGGCGCGGACGTAGGAGCGGAGGAGGGGGTGGCGTCGGCGGGCGCCGGGCCGAGCGCCAGCGGCTCACGGCCGGCCGGCCGGCCCTGCGCGGGGCGCGCGCCCTCCACGGGTACGGCGTAGGCGGGGCCGGAGCGGCCGTCGTCCTTGCCCCAGGGGTCGCTCTGCGCCGCCTCCGGGGCGGCCGGGCCGGGGCGGCCGTAGGCGGGGTCGTTGCCGGTGCCGTTCCACTGCTCGGGGACGGCCCGCTCGACCCGGGCGGGGGCGTTCGGCCACTGGTCGGCGGGAGCGGTCGGGTCGGAGCTCCCGGAGGGTCCGGCTTCGATGGCGGGCCGGCCGCGGCGGCCGCGGCGCTCGGCCGGGGCCTCCTCGGCGGGTGCCTGCTCCGGCTCGGCGGCCTCCCGGGTGACCGGCGCGTCGCCGGGGCGGCCGGGGCCGGTCGGGGTGCCGGTGGGGGTCGGGGTGCCGGAGGCGGGGGCGGGCCGGGTGGATCCGGCGGCGTCGCCGCTGGTGGGCAGCTGCGGAATGCCCGGCAGCTCGGGCAGGACGGCGCTGTCGCCCTCCTTGGGCCGGTCCGAGCGGCCCTCGGCGGAGGCGCGTTCGGCGGCGGCCTTCGCGGCGGCCGGGTCCAGCGGCAGCTCGACCACGTAGGTGGTGCCGGCCTTGCCGGGCAGCTCGTGCGGCTGGAGCACGCCGCCGTGGCGCTCGACCACCGCGCGGGCTATCGGCAGGTGGACGGGGCTGCCGCCGACGCCGGGGCCGCGGATCTCGACCCGGGCGACCTCGCCGCGCTGGGCGGCGGCCAGGACGACGGTCGGCGGTTCGGCGGGAGCCGGCGGGGTGGGCGGGCCGCCCAGCCCGGGCACGGACAGGCCGGGGACGGACAGGCCGGGGGAGGGGGCGGTGGGGGCGTCCAGCGCGAGGCCGGTGCCGCTGACGTCGGCGACCAGGTGGGCCAGCGCCTGGGCGAGTCGCCGCTCGTCGGCGATCACCTCGACCGCGGCGGCGTGCACCGAGAAGCGCACCCGGCCGGGGCCGACCAGCTCGCCGGCCTCCTCGACGGCCCGGCGGACCACCTTGTCCAGGCCGACCGGGACCTGCTTCGCGGTCCGGCGCCCGCCCTTGCCGTCCTTGCCGTCCTTGGTCTCCTTGGCGTCCTTGCCGTCCCGGCCCTCGGCCGGTGCGCCCTCGCCGGCCTCGGAGCGCTGGTGCTCCAGTACGCCGTCGATCAGCTTGCCGAACCGGCGGCACTCGTCGGCGAGCCGGCGCAGGGTCCAGTTGGCCTCGGGCCAGAGCTGCCCGGCGGGGTCGGCGGCGAGGCGGTCCAGCCGCTGGTTCAGCGCGCTCAGCGCGCCGCCGAGCTCGTTCTCCAGGACGGCGGTGAGGTGCTCGTTGCGGGCGACCAGGGCGAGTTCGCGGCTGCGGTCGGTGAAGGTCATCACCGCGCCCACCAGTTCGTCGCCGTCCCGGACCGGGGCGGTGGTGAGATCGACGGTGACCGGGCGGCCGTCCTTGCGCCACAGCACGGTGCCGCGCACCCGGTGCTTGCGCCCGGAGGTCAGGGTGTCCAGCAGCGCGGACTCCTCCAGCGCCAGCGGGGTGCCGTCGGCCCGGGAGTGCTGGATCAGCGGGTGCAGCTCGCGCCCGCCCAGCTCGCTCGCCCGGTACTCCAGGATGTGCGCGGCGGCCGGGTTGACCAGGACGCAGCGGCCTTCGAGGTCC
Source organism: Kitasatospora sp. NPDC059088 (assembly GCF_042738155.1). NCBI lineage: Bacteria > Bacillati > Actinomycetota > Actinomycetes > Kitasatosporales > Streptomycetaceae > Kitasatospora > Kitasatospora sp. NPDC059088. The sequence continues at coordinate 40,162 of NZ_JBHYGR010000020.1, forward strand.
ACGCCGAGCACGCCCTCGGCGGCGGCCCGCAGGATCATCTCGGTCTGCTTGTGCTGGCGGCGCAGTTCGGTCTCGACGCCGAGCCGCCCGGAGAGGTCGCGGACCAGCAGCAGGAGCAGGTCGGAGGACGAGGAGGCGCGGGGGCCGTCGCGGTAGGGCTCGTAGGGGGAGCGTCCGTAGCCGTCGCCGCCGTCGGTGGCGAAGTCGTTGCCGGAGACCTCGACCGGGAAGGTCGTTCCGTCGGTGCGGTGGGCGGTCATCCGGACCGGACGGTCCAGGGCGTCGGCGTCGCGGGTGGCCGGGCGCATCGAGCCCGGGATCCGGCTGGGATCGAACTCGGGCAGCAGGCCGAGCACGCCCATGCCGACCAGCGAGGTGCCGGGCGCCTGCAGCGCCTGGACCGCTGCGCTGTTGGCGTCCACCACGGTGCCGTTGCTGTTCACCAGCAACAACGCTTCGGGCAGGGCGTCGAGTATGGCGTCGAGGCGAGCAGCGCCTCGGATCGGCCTGCTGCTCACGTCGACAGGTCTCCTCGGCTCAAGGCAGCTCCTCCGGAGTCGGCAGTATCTCATTCTTCTTTGCGGCGGGAGTGACCCGCCTAGTAACGTTGGCGGTGGTTGGTGCCGAGCCCCACGGTTGTGGCATCATCACTGACACACGGAACGGGTCCGCTCGCGCGGGTACGGTCCATGTGGGGAGGCTTCGCCTAGTCCGGTCTATGGCGCCGCACTGCTAATGCGGTTTCGGGGTTATTCCTGATCGAGGGTTCAAATCCCTCAGCCTCCGCCAGCCGGGGAGCCCCGTCGACGATCACGTCGGCGGGGCTCTTCGCATGTCCGGGGCCCGTTCGCCGGCCGGCCGGGACGGGGCCCGGGGTGGCCTTCCCGGGGTCGGATCAATCGATTTCGTCCTACGTCGCAGGTCATGTAATGTTGTCCACGCAACGCCCCGGGGGCATGGTTCACCAGGGCGAGCGCTCATAGCTCAACGGATAGAGCACTTGACTACGGATCAAGAGGTTGCAGGTTCGAATCCTGCTGAGCGCACCAAACTCCGCAAGATCGGGTTCGCCCGTTCCTTGCGCTCATAGCTCAACGGATAGAGCACTTGACTACGGATCAAGAGGTTGCAGGTTCGAATCCTGCTGAGCGCACCAGCGAGAAGCCCCCCGCCCCCCGCCGGGGGCG
>NZ_JBHYGR010000020.1:41358-96955 GCF_042738155.1 Kitasatospora sp. NPDC059088
CACAACCCCACACCGTTTAGCCAACTTCCCTCCGCATAATGGGGTTGCGGTTTCCATACCTGGTGCGCCCACCCGCCAGACGCCCCCGCCCCCGGGCGGGGCGCTTCTCCGTTTCCGGGCACGGTTTCCGCCGCTGAGCGGGCGCTGGTCACTCCAGGTCGGTCCGGTTGATCCAGGGCACGTCCCGGCGGTCCAGGAACCAGTCCGAGCTGGTCAGCGGCCGGGCCCGGTTGAAGGTCACCGGCGCCGGGTCGTGCCGGACCAGCTCCGGGGCGGCCCCCAGGGCGAGCAGCAGTCCGGCGAGCTCGGCGACCAGCTCCGGCGGCCCGGAGAGGTGGACCTCCCAGCCGGTGAAGTCGCCCTGCCCGAGCAGCGTCTCCCGCAGCAGCGCGGTGGTCGCGCCCGGACCGGCGGGCCGGTCGGGGGCGGCGGTCAGCACCCGCAGCCGGGCCTGGCGGGTGAGCATCCGCCGCACGGTGTCCAGGTCGTACTGCCCCGCCGTCGACCGGGCGGCCAGCAGCACGGTGGCCACCCGCTCCGGCTGCCCGGCGGCGAGCTCCTCCAGCAGCGCCTTGGTCTGCCCCCAGCCGCTGCTCGCGGCGACCAGCAGCAGCGGCCGGTCCGAGGCGGGGGCGAGCACGGCCTCGCCCAGCGGCGGTCCGAGCCGCAGCAGCTCGCCAGGCATCACGTCCTCCACCAGGACCGGGCTGAGCAGCCCGCCGGGCACCCGCCGCACGTGCAGTTCCAGGCTGCCGTCCGGGCGCGGGGCGTTGGCGAGCGAGTACGGCCGCCAGACCCGGGGCCTGCGGGGGCTGCTGAGGGTGACGTACTGGCCGGCCGTGAAGGGGTACGGGCGCATCGGGGCCAGGGTGAGCACGACCAGGTCGGGCGCGGCCCGGCGGCGGCGGGCCACCTCGGCCTCCCACCAGGCGGGGTGGTGCTCCGGGAGCTCCCCGGCGGCCCCGCACATGATCCGGGCGATCACGGTGTAGGCCTCGGACCAGGCCTTCTCGGTCTCCGGTGTCCAGGAGTGGCCGGAGCACTGCCGCAGCGCGGCGATCAGGCTGGCCCCGACGGCCGGGTAGTGCTCGGGCGCGGCCTGGAACTTCCGGTGGTCGCGCCCGAGCGCCCGCAGGTACGCGGTGAGCCGCTCGGGGTCGTCCAGTTGCCGCACGATCCGGGTGAGCGCGGCGAACAGCCGGTCCCGCTGCTCGTGCAACTGGGCCGGGAAGAGCGGACGCAGGCCGGGGTTGTGGCTGAACAGGTGGGCGTAGAAGTAGGTGGTCAGGTGGTCGGCCCGGCGTTCCACGACGGCGAAGCTGGCGCGGATGACCGCGGGGTCGAAGGCCACCACGCCGCTCCCGGCTAGACCGACCGGGCTTCGGTGAGGGCCGCGCCCATGGTGTCGCTGACCACTCCGTAGACGGCGGTCCAGGCGGCCTCGGCCTCCGGGGTCCACGCGTCGCCGGCGTAGTGGGCGAGGGTGGCGAGCAGGCTCGCGCCGACCGCCGGGAAGTGCTCCACCAGCGCGCCGTACCGGGCGTGCCGCGCGCCGAGGTCGCGGAGCAGGCCGACCACGGTGTCGGTGTCCTCCAGGTGGGTGACCAGCACGCCGAGGGCGGCGAACAGCCGGTCCTGCTGCTCGCCCAGGTGCTCGGCGAAGAGGCCGCGGACGCCGGGATTGTGCTCGAACAGGTGCTGGTAGAAGTATTCGGCGACGACCGGGCCGTGGGGCTCCACCGCGGCGAAACTGCGCTTGACGAGTACGGGGTCCATAGTCACGGTGCCCGACTCTACTGAGCGGGTGGGTAATTCGAACAGAGTTCCTCGATGAATGGTCAGGTACCGGACACTGGTGTCCGTCTGATCAGCCGGAATTACCCTCTCTCCGCCATTCGGGTGGGTCCGGGCGTTCCCGGCGGGATCCATTACCGCCTAATGGATGAAATGCAGTCGTTTCGGGTACATCCCGTCCTGCCGCCCGGATGGCCGCCAATCGGGTGGGACGCGGCCAAAAGCGCAGGTGTCGGAGTATGACCGGTCCAGGATCGTGATTCCGTTTTGTCGGATCTTGTGCCCGGACTGCCCGCCGCCCCGGCAGCCGACCGTGAAGGAGAGCCGGATGAGCCGACAGTTTCCCCGCACAGCTGCCGTCCTGGCCGTTCTCACGGCCGGGGCGCTGAACGGTTGGAACGCCCCGCTCTCGGCGGCCCGGCAGGCCCCTGATTCCTGGTCGGCCGAACACCGGGCGGTACTGCCCTCCGGACTCTCCGTCCAGTTCGACCTCACGGCCGAAACCGGAACGGCGGTCACCGCCGAGGCGGGCCGATTGGCCGATCGTTCCGGAGGGGGGCGTTCCGTCGGGTACGCGGACGGAATGCACGCCGGAGACCCGGCCCAGACCTTCCTCCTCACCCCCGACCGTCCGCAGACGGACGGTTCCTGGCGGACCGTCGGAACCCTCCGGCTGGGTTTCTCCCGGCCGGTCCGCAATCCCCGGCTGCACCTCAGCGGACTCGCCGCCGTCGCCACCGGGAATTCCGGCACCACCAGCACCGCGGCCCGACTGACCCTCACCGGCGGATCCCCCGCCGCCCCCGGCCTGATCGGGCGCACCGACTGGCCCGGCTGGACGGTCGACGGCAACGCCCTGGCACCCGCGGGCACCGACGGCTCCACCGACGCCGCCGCGGGCTCCGCCGCCGAGGGCACCCTGGAACTCACCGGGCCGGTCCGCACCGCGGTGTTCCGGATCGAGCAGCGCTCCACCCCCCGGGCCGGCAGCACCACCGCGCCGCCCGTCCTGCGGCAGGCCTACACCGTCACCGTGGACGAGGACCTCGGCACCGCGCCGCAGGCCTACGGCAACGCCTCGCACGTGCTCTCCGACCTCTTCCTGGGCGCCGACGCCACCGGCCCCGGCCACCGCGACCGCCGCCGCCCCGCCGTCACGGCCGACCGGCCGCTGGTCGAGCTCGACCACGACGCGGTCCGGCGCGGCAACCCCTTCGCGAGCCTGCCCGCCGGCCCGTCCGGCAGCCCGCCGCCGCCCAAACTCCAGCCCGGCCGCGGCGAGTACCAGGGCGCCGACCCCTCGCTCGGCTTCCCCGACGAGGCCGCCATCGGCCGGTACTACCGGGTCACCGTCCCGGTCGCGGTGGGCGACCAGCCCGCCACCCTGGCCGGCTGGATCGACTTCGACCACAGCGGCCGGTTCGACCCCGCCGACCGGGTGCAGACCGAGATCCCGGCCGGCGCCGACACCGCGACGCTGGAGTGGACCGTGCCGGCCGGCGCCGCCTCCGGCGACACCTGGGCCCGGCTGCGGATCGGCCGCGACACCAGCCAACTCGTGCCCTCCGGCGGCTTCGCCGACTCCGGGGAGGTCTCCGACCAGCGGATCAGGCTGACCGTCGGCGCCGCCCGGCCCGAGGTCGCCGAGCCGGTCGACGGCACCGTGCTGGCCGACGCCCGCCCCAGGATCAGCGGTGAGGGCGCCGTCGCCGGCGCCTCGATGGAGATCCGGGACGGCGACACCGTGCTCTGCCGGGCCAAGGTCGAGCGCAAGGGCGACTGGTCCTGCCGCCCCGGCAGCGCGCTCGCCGCCGGGCCGCACTCCCTGACCCCGGTGGAGACCACCACCGGCGGCGTGGTGCTGCGCGGCGAGCCCGCCAAGGTCACCGTGAAGACCACCCCGCCGACCGCGCCGGTGCTCACCCTCCCCGCCTACACCAATGACCCGGGGCTGCAACTCACCGGCACCGGCGAGGCCGGCAGCACCGTCTCGGTCACCGACCGGTCCGCCTCCGCGTCCACCCCCGCCTCCGCCTCCGCCGAACTGTGCAGCAGCGCGGTCCGCCCGGACGGCGGGTGGTCCTGTCTGCCGGTCGAGAACCTGGCCGACGGCAGCCACCAGCTCGCCCCCGTCGCCGTCGACGCGGCCGGGAACCGGACGGCCGGACAGCCGGTCGCGCTGGTCGTGGACACCGTGCCGCCGGACAAGCCGGTGCTCACCGCGCCCGCTCCCGGGGAGGTCCTGCGGGTCAGCCGGCCCAAGCTCGCCGGACGGGCCGAAGCGGGGGCGAACGTGCAGGTCGCGGCCGCTCCGACGGCGGGCGGCGACCGTACGGTGCTCTGCGGGGCCACGGCGGCGCTGGACGGGAGCTGGAGCTGCACCGCCGGCCGGGACCTGACGGACGGGGAACAGTGGCTGACCGTCACGGTCACCGACCGCGCGGGGAACGGGACTTCGGCGGATCCGGTGCGGGTGCGGGTGGCGGCTGCGGGGGTGGCGAGCCCTTCGGCGGCGAGCTCTCCGGCGGTCAGTCCTCCGGCGGTCAGTGCGCCGGTCGTCAGTTCTCCGGCGGTCAGTCCGTCCGCGGCCGGTCCGTCCGTGGTCGGCCCTTCGGCGGTGAGTCCTTCGGTGGTCGGTCCGTCAGGGGCGGTTCCGTCGGGGGCGGGTGGGGTGGCATCCGTGGCGGCGAGTGCGAGCGTGAGTGCGAGCCCGTCGGCTTCGGCTTCGGCTGCGCCGTCGGCGGTGGTGGCGCCGACGGCCGTCGGGTCGCCGAGTCCGACCGAGGTGCCGGTGTTCCCGCCGATCCCGGTGGGGCTGCTGCCGATCGTCGTGCCGCCGGTGGCGCCGTCGGTGCTGGTGGCGCCGGCGGTGCCCCCGGTGCCGGCGCCGTCGGTGACGTCCGTCCCTGCGGTCCCGGCGGGGGTCTCGGCCGCCCCGACGTCCCCCGGCGCCTCCACCGGGTCCGGCGCCTCGGCCCGTCCGCCGGTTCCGTTCGTTCCCGCCGGTTCCGCCGTCCCGGCCCCGCCGTCCGGGAGTGCGGTGCCGTCCCCGGGCGTCGGCTCGTCGAGAGCCCTGGCCGCCTCGCCCGGCGGCAGCCCGGCCCCGGTGGCCGCGTCCCCGTCGGAGGTCGCCGCCGTGCCGCTGTCGGCCGCTGACCAGGAAGGATCCAGGGCGAGCGGCACCGCTGCCCGGCCGTTGCCGGCGCCCCCGGCCGAAGGGGCGGCGGCCGCCCGGCCCCGGGAGGCCGGCCGGCACGGCCTGCTCGCCGGGGTGCTGCTGGTGCTCGCCGGAATCGGGCTGATCACCCGTCGGGTGTTCGCCCGTGGATCCGGTGCCCGACGGCGCTGACCTGCGCCGAACCGTCCCGACCACCCGACCATGTGCCTGCGCGTCAGGTCAGCTTTGGACGATTCGTCAGCAATTGTCGACACACCTCGGCTCAAATGTCGCATTTGATGACGTATGAACTTAGCCTGACTCTGGCACTGCCCGTCAGATCCGGGCCGCCCGTTGCGCGACACACCAGACCCAGAGGATCCGTGCATGGACGTCACCCGCGATTCTTCGCAGCGACCCGACCACCTGCCCAAGGCGTTCCCCCCGGCCCTGCCGGAACGTTCCGCCTCCGGCGCCAGCCCGCTGCCCAAGGTCTCGACCGTCAAGGCATCCAAGCCGGTCGGCCCGGCCGGCCCGGTCGACGGCGGTCCGGCCACGGCCCCGCTGGCGGTCGTCCCCGCGCCGTCCCCGGCCGGTCCCGTCGACCGGCGGGACCCGCTGGAGGCCGTCGCCCCGGAGACCGTCGAGCTCCCCGAGCTCGGCCCGGCCGATGCCTCCGCCGTCACCACCTCGCGCCGCCCCCCGCGGGCGGACCGGGCGCTGCGGGAGCACACCGCCGCCGTCCTGCCCGGCTGGGTCGCGCTGCTGGTGGTGCTGCTCGGCCTGGCCGCGGTGGGCTACGTGCTGCTGCGCACCGGCGTCCTCCCGCACTGGGACGGGCTGCCCGAACTGCGCAGCCCCGCCGCGCTGGCGAGCGGCCGGGCCGGGATCGACGCCCCGGCCATCGCCGCGGTCAGCGCCGCCGGGCTGCTGGTGGTGCTCGCCCTGGCCGGCCTGCTGGCCAACGCGGGCGGCGAGACCCGGGTGCTGAGCCGCTGGGGCCGCTACCGGGGCACGGTGCGCAGAACCGGCCTGGTCTGGGTCAACCCGCTGCTGCGCCGCCGCCGGGTCGACGTGCGGCTGCGGCACTGGCGCAGCGAGCCGGTCAAGGTCGTCGACCGCACCGGCACCCCGATCGTGGTCCGGCTGCTGATCGTCTGGCGGGTCAAGGACACCGCGCGGGCGCTGCTGGCGATCGAGGACCACGAGGGCTACCTGCGCGAGCAGGTCCAGGCGGTGCTCACCCGCACCGCCTCCACCCTGCCGTGCGACAGCAACGCGGCGCCCGGCCCGGCGCTGCGCGACGGGCAGTGGTTCGCCGACGAGCTGACCCGGGCGCTGGCCGCCGAGGCGGCCCCGGCGGGCCTGGAGGTCTACTCGGTGCAGCCGCTGGCGCTGGACTACGCGCCCGAGGTGGCCGAGTCGATGCGCCGCCGCCGGCTGGCGGACCTGGACGCGGGCCTGCGGACCGTCCTGGTCGACGACGCGGTGGAGGCGGCGGCGCTGGCCGTCCGGCGCCTGGAGCGCGCGACCGCGCACGAACTGGACGAGGCCGCCCGCAGCGCGCTGATGGAACAGCTGCTGGTCGCCTTCGTCGCCCCGGCCGGAGTGGCCGCCTCGGTACCGCCCCCGGCCGCCCGGGCCGGGCGGAAGGAAGGACGACCCGCATGAGGATAGCCACCGGCGCGTACGCCGAACCCGGCACCGGCTCCGACGCCGATCCCGGTCTGATCGGCTTCGAGGAGCGCCTGGGCAGCATCCCCGCGATCACGGGCTGCGGCTGCCCGAACTGCGCGGCCCGGCCGCGCACCGCCCGGGACGCCGCGGTCGGCGGTGGCAGCCGAATACACCGGGCCGTGCGAAGTACCTGCCTGGCCACCACCGTGCTGGCGGGCGCCGGCGTGGTCGGCCTGACGGCCGGTGCGGGCTCCGCGCAGGCGGCGGCCGGCAAGCAGGGCTGGGACGGGTCGAAGTACTGGTTCAAGAACGGCAGCGGTCAGTGGCGTTGGACCAGCCACTACGACGTCTACGCCAGTCGCACCGGCCAGTCCGGTTCATCCGGTTCATCCGGCTCTTCCGGTTCGTCCGGCTCGAAGACCGTCTCGAACGGCTCGGCCTCCTCCTGGGGCCCGCGCCAGGGCTGGGACGGGTCGAAGTACTGGTTCAAGAACGGCAGCGGCGAGTGGCGTTGGACCAGCCACTACGACGTCTACGCCAGTCGCACCGGCCAGTCCGGCGGCGGATCGGACCAGGGCTCCGGCGGGTCGGGCAGCCGCCCGTCCCCGGACACCACCCCGACCGCCGGGACCACCGAGGCGGCCGTCGACTACGCGCTCGCCCAGCTGGGCAAGCCGTACGTCTGGGGCGGTGACGGCCCGTCCGGCTACGACTGCTCCGGGCTGGTCCAGCAGGCCTTCCGGCGCAGCGGGATAGGCCTGCCCCGGGTGGCCGACGACCAGTACGCGGCGACCACGCCGATCAGCGCGGGCCAACTGCGCCGCGGTGACCTGGTGTTCTGGTCGGACAGCGGCCGGGCCTCGGGGATCCACCACGTGGGGATCTACCTGGGCGGCGGAAAGTTCGTCGAGGCACCCCGGCCGGGCAAGACCGTTCGGATATCGACGCTCAACTCGGGCTACTACCCGACCCACTTCGGGCGGCCGTAGCCGGGGAGCACACCGGGCCCCCGACAGCACGCCGCTGTCGGGGGCCCGGCGCGTGCTCAGGCGGAGGCGTCGGTGAGCAGGGCGGTCTGGGCGGGGGTGAGGGTGAGGGCGGCGGCGGCGAGCAGCGGGGGGAGCTGGTCGACGGTGCGGGCGCTGGCGATGGGGGCGGCGACCGTGGGGCGGGCGGCGAGCCAGGCGAGGGCGACGGTGGCGGGCTCGACGCCGTGGTCGGCGGCGACCTCGTCGAGGGCCGCCAGGACCTTGGGGCCGCGCGGCTCGGCGAGGTAGCGGGTGGCGCCCTCGGCGCGGGCGCTGTCGACGCCCGGGCCGCCCGGGCGGTACTTGCCGGTGAGGAAGCCGGAGGCGAGCGCGTAGTAGGGCACGGTGGCGAGGCCGTGCTCGGCGACCACCTCGGCCAGCGGGCCCTCGAAGGTGCCCCGGGACACCAGGTTGTAGTGGGGCTGGACCGCGACGTACCCGGCCAGGCCCTCGCGCTCGGCGAAGGACAGCGCCTCGGCGAGCCGCTCGGCGGAGATGTTGGAGGCGGCGACCGCCCGGACCTTGCCCGCGCGGACCAGCTCGTCCAGCGCCGTCACGAACTCCTCGACCGGGGTGTCGTCGTCCCGGTGGGTGTAGTAGAGGTCGATGTGGTCGACGCCCAGGCGGCGCAGCGAGCCCTCGACGGAGGACTTGATGGTGGCCGCGGCCAGGCCGGTCGCCTCGGGGTGGCTGCCGACCTTGGTGGCGATCACGATGTCGTCGCGGTTGCCCCGGCTGCGCAGCCAGTCGCCGATCACCGTCTCGGACTCGCCGCCGGTGTTGCCGGGTGCCCAGGCGGAGTAGGCGTCGGCGGTGTCGACGAAGTTGCCGCCCGCGGCGGCGTAGGCGTCGAGCACGGCGAAGGACTGCTGCTGGTCGGCGGTCCAGCCGAAGACGTTGCCGCCGAGGGAGAGCGGGTGGACGGACAGGTCGGAGGTGCCGAGGCGGACCCGGCTCTGGTTTCCGGTCATGCCCGCAGTCAACCAGGCCTGTGCGGCGGGCCATTCCGTCGGTCACACGGATTTCACGATCCGGTCGTACCGCCGTCGCACGCGCGGGTGGCGGGTTCGCCTGGAGAGGGGTCCGGGGTGTGCCTGAGGTGGGCGGATTCGTTAGAGTCCCTGCCATGGCTGACAACGACTACGACCCCGCCGGTAACACCCAGATGTTCCGGGCGTTCGTCGACGAGAGCCCGGCGCGTCCGGCACCGGGCTCCGTCTCCACCTACGGCAGCAGCAAGACCGGCGGCAGTCGCACCGGCGTGATCGCGCTGATCGCCGTCGTCGCCCTGGTCGTCCTGGGCGCCGTCGTCTGGCTGGCGGTCAAGTGACCCTCGCGCGGGTGGCCCCGGTGAGGGTCACCCGCGCGACGGGAAGTACCGGTCTCAGCAGGGCTTGCGCCAGGCGTTGAGGTCGAGCTTCTTCTGCATCGAACTGAACCCCAGGGCCTTGGTCTTGGCGCAGAACTGGTCCGTGTCGAGCTTGTACTCGACGTGGAAGACCGCCTTGCCCGCCTTGACGAAGGGCGCGACCCGGTCGCACTCGTCGAACTGCGAGCACTCCTCGTTGACCGCGAAGTCGAAGTCCGGCAGCAGCGCGGAGATCTGGTCCAGGTCGTTCTTGAGGCCGATGGCGAGGCCGCGTTCGTGGGCGAGCTGGGCCAGCATCCGGTTGTACTTGATCTGGTCGTCCGGGGTCAGCGGGAAGCCGCTGTTCTGGTTGTAGGCCTCGATGGTGTCCGGCTCGATGGCGTCGAAGCCCTTGCTCTTGCACATGTCGAAGCGGGCCGCCATCAGCGGCCGGAGCTGGTCGAGCTTGCGGATGTCGAACCACTTCTCGCCCTTCCAGCCGGTGTCCGAGCCCTGCAGGGCCTTGGCGAAGGCCGCGGAGTCGGGGCGGAAGTCCTCCCAGGAGCCGGCGTTGATGTAGCAGATCACCTTGCGGCCCTTGGCGTGCAGCGCGGCGACCACCGAGGCGTCGTTCTCGAAGCCGTCGATGTCGTAGACCGGCACGTCCACCGACTGGTCCACGGGGCCGCCGCCGAGCTGCCACTGCCAGGTCAGGCCCGGGGTGGGCTGCCAGCGGGCGCCGGCCGCCGGCGGGGTGGTGGTGCCGGGCGGGGTGGTGCCCGGCGGGGTGCCCGGGGCGGTGGTGCCGCCCGGGGTGCCCGGGGCCGAGGTGGTGCCGGGGTCACCGGGCGTGCCGGGGGTGCTGGGTGCGGCGGTGCCGGGGGTGCTCGGCGCGGTGGCCGTGGGCGAGGCGCTCTGGGTGCCGTCGGCCGAGTCGTTGTCGTCCTCCGAGCCCGAGCTGCTGCACGAACTGACCAGCAGCGCGGTGACGGTGGCGAAGGCTATGGCGGCGGGCAGCAGCCGGGTACGGCGGTTCACGGTAGTCGAACTCCGGATCGGGTCAGGTCAGTTCAGCGGCGGTCAGGCCGTGCGGCAGGGTACGCCAGGGGTTGTCCCCGGCGCCCGGTACGGCGCAGCCGACGCCGGCTCGCCGGGCGGTGATCAGTGCGGAGGCGTCGCGGGCGGACTCGGCGGGGACGTCGTAGACCAGGTGGCAGAAGCGGGAGGCCGCGTGGCGGCCGGTCCACAGCGGCAGGGTCATGGCGCGGTACGCGTCCCAGTCGCCCTCGAAGGTGACCAGCAGGTCGGCCAGGCCGACCTCGGCGTACGCCGGGTCCGGGTGCTCGCCGTGGCCGAACACCACGGTGCCGCAGCCGGCCGCCCGGGCCGCCGTGGCGAGGCGGCGGTAGTGCGCCAGCGCGCCCGGGTGGGTGGCGACCTGGTCGAGGTACACGCCGGTGATGCCGTGGCGCTGACGGTACGTCAGGATGTCGGCGACCACGGCGGCGTGCGGCCGGCGGCCGTAGTCGGTGTCGGCGTAGCCGACCAACGGCAGCCCGGCGGCGCGGAGTTCCTCGGCGGCATCGGCGAAGACGTGGTCCGGGACCTCGCCCGGACCGTCCGCGAGGTTGAGCACCACGGCGGCGATCCGGGCGGGGTCGGCGGCGGCGACCGCCCGCCAGGCCGCCGGGTCCACCGCGGGGTGGACGTACAGCGGCACCAGCAGGCGGCCGTCGGGGGTGGTCCCGGAGGTCATGCGACCACCGGGGTCGGCGTCGGCTCGGCGGTGCTGAGCCAGAGGTCGCGCAGGGTGTCGGCGAGCCCGGTCTCCGGGTGCCAGCCGAGTTCCCGGGCGGCGGCCGACACGTCGGCCTGCTGCCAGGAGACCGCGGCCGAGCGCTCGGAACCCGCCCCGCTCTCGTCGATCCGGCCGGTGAAGCCGGACGCCGCGACCAGGCCCTCGGCGATCGCCCGGACCCGCTGGGCCCGGCCGGAGGCGAGGTTGAGCACCCGGGGCAGCGGGCCCTCGGCGGTGACGGCGAGGCCGACCGCCCGGGCGATGTCCCGGGCGTCCACGAAGTCCCGGTAGGCGGAGAGGTCCCCGACCGTGACCACGGCGTCGGCGCCCTCGGGCGCCGCCCGGCGCAGTTCGGCCGCCAGCCGGCCGGGCAGCGAGCCCGCCGGGGCGCCCGGGCCGACCGGGTTGAACACCCGCAGCACCACCGCGTCCAGCGGCGAGCCGGCCACCGCGAGGGAGCCGGCCAGCTTGGTCGCGCCGTACACGCCCACCGGACGGGCGTCGGCCTGCTCGGAGAGCGACTCGCCCTCCGCGCAGACGCCGTACTCGCCGGCCGAACCGACGTGCACCAGGCGGGCCTTCGGGGCGCCCAGGGCGAGCGCCTCGCAGAGCACCGCCGGTCCGCGGGCGTTCACCTCGGCGAGCTTGACCGCGCTGCCGGCCACCGCGCCGGCGAAGTTGACCACCACGTCGGGGGCCAGCGCGGCCAGTTCCTCGCCGAGCGGGCCGGCCTGGGCGCTGCCCAGGTCCAGCCGGAGGTCGTGGGCGGGCCGCCGGCCCGCGGTCAGCACGGTGGCACCGGGCAGTGACCGCAGGACGTCGGTGGCGTGACGGCCCAGGAAGCCGTCGCCGCCGAGCAGCAGGATTCTCACGCGGCCCGTCCGTCGCTCTCGGCGCCCGCGGCGGCGGGCTGCTCGGCCGTGTCGTCCGGGGCGGTGCGGGCGGCCGGGACCGGCAGTTCCGCGACGCCCGGCACGGTGCCGGCCGACTCGAAGGGCATCAGGACCGGGCGGATCGAGGAGAACTCGGCGTTCGCCCGGTCGTAGTCGTCCGGGCGGCCGATGTCCAGCCAGTAGCCGCCGAAGTCGTACGCGGCCGGCGGGGTGTCGGCGGCCAGCAGGTCGAGCACCAGCTCGTCGAAGCCCAGCGGCAGGCCCGGGGTGTACTTGGCGAGCGCGGAGCGGGAGACGCCGTACACGCCCATCGAGACCCGGTAGTCGATGCTGGGCTTCTCCTGGAAGCCGGTGATGGTGCCGGACTCGGCGGTCAGCACACCGAAGTCGATCTTCACCTGACGGGCGTAGGTGGCGATGGTCAGCGGGGCGCCGGACGTCTCGTGGTGCTTGAGCACCCCGGCGAAGTCCAGGTCGGTGAGGATGTCGCCGTTCATCACCAGGAAGTGCTCGGGCAGGCGGTCCTGCATGGTGAGCAGCGGGCCCATGGTGCCGAGCGGGCTGTCCTCGACGGCGTAGCCGACCCGCAGGCCCCACTGGGACCCGTTGCCGACGTAGGCGCGGATGATGTGGCCGAGGTGGCCGATGGCCAGGGTGACGGTCTTGAAGCCCGAGGCGGCGAGCTGGCGCATCACGATCTCCAGGATCGCGTGCTGGTCGCCGATCGGGACGAGCGGCTTGGGAAGCGCGGTGGTGTAGGGGCGGAGTCGAACGCCCTTACCGCCGGCCAGGATCACTGCGTGCATGGTGTTTCCCCCACGGAAAGGATGTGCAGGCCACGAACCTTGGTAACCAGGACGAGCATGATCGTTACGACGGTCAGACGTTGTAGATGTCGGTCTTGTAGCGGGCCAGGTTGGCCGGGTCGCGGAAGAACTCGATGGTCTGCTCCAGGCCCTGCTCCAGCGTGAACTGCGGCGCCCAGCCGGTGGCCGTGCGCAGCCGGGTGGCGTCCGCGACCAGGCGCATGACCTCGGAGTTGGTCGGACGGATGCGCTGCTCGTCCTCCTTCACCACCAGGTCCACGCCCATCAGCTTGCCGACCAGGGTGACCAGGTCGCCGACCGAGATCTCGCCGCCGGTACCGGCGTTGAAGGTCCGGCCGACCACGGTCTCGGCGGCCGCGGTGCCCACCGTGCGGAAGGCGTTGGCGGTGTCCTTGACGAACATGAAGTCGCGGGTCGGGCGCAGGTCGCCGAGGGTGATCTCGGTCTGGCCGGCCGCGACCTGGGCGATCACGGTCGGGATGACGGCGCGCATCGACTGCCGCGGGCCGAAGGTGTTGAACGGGCGCAGGGTGACGACCGGGGTCTCGAAGCTGGCGTGGTAGCTGTCGGCCAGCCGGTCCCCGCCGGCCTTGGAGGCGGCATACGGGGACTGGGTGTTGATCGGGTGGTCCTCGGTGATCGGCACGGTCTGCGCGGTGCCGTAGGTCTCGCTGGTGGAGGTGTGCACCAGGCGCGGGATCTCCAGGTGGCGCACGGCCTCCAGGACGTTCAGGGTGCCGGTGACGTTGGTGTCCACGTACGAGTGGGGGGCGCTGTAGGAGTACGGGATCGCGATCAGGGCGGCCAGGTGGTAGACCGCCTCGGTGCCCTTGACCAGGCCGTTGACCGAGCCCGGGTCCCGGACGTCGCCGAGGACGATCTCGACCGAGTCCAGCACCTCCGGCGCCAGGGTCTCCAGCCAGCCGAAGGAGGAGAAGGAGTTGTACTGGACCATCGCGCGGACGTGGTGCCCGTCGGCGACCAGGGTCTCGACGAGGTGGGAGCCGATGAAGCCCTCGGCTCCGGTAACCGCGACGCTGCTCATGCGTTTTCGCTTTCTCGTTTTCGGGAGCGGCCGGACGTCTGAGCACGACCGGCCGGTGGTGCCTCGGAAGAGGCGGATTATCAGCGGTGTTGGGTGGTGCGGCCGAGCGCGGGCCCGGCGGTTGCGGTGAGGACGAGGGCGGCCGCCCCGCAGCCGATCAGCTGCAGGACGATCGGGTCCGCACCGGTCAGCAGCCCGACGCTCTCGGCGATCGCGGCGGCCAGACAGATGAGGGCGGTGCTCCAGCTGAACCCGAAGGCGTTCAGCAGCAGCGCCAGCCAGAGCGAGCCGCCCAGGAGCAGCATCGCGCCGAGCTGCGGCACGCCGAGCGACGGGGCGCCCGGCCACAGCACGGTCGCGGCGGCGTCCAGCGCGGCCACGGTGGTGAGGTAGATGAACAGGCAGCCGAGCAGGATCCCGCCGGTGCGGCGGGTGAACTGCCCGGTGGTGTGGCTGGTGCGCAGCGCGGCCACGGCCATCGCCCGGTAGCGGAACAGCAGCCACTCGGCGAGGCCCAGGCTGAGCGTCAGGGCGATCATGGCCGGGCCGGTCGGGGTGGTCCGCACCTCGTGCACGGCGTGCGCGCCCTGGGCCGCGGCGTGCACCGCGGGGCCGGCGGTCCGGACGGCCTGGTGGATGGTCTCGCCGAGCCCGGCGATCAGCGTCAGCGCACCGCAGGCCAGGCCGAACAGCAGGTGCGGGACCTCCTGGCGGATCGGCAGCCTCAGCTCCACGCCGTCCCGTTCGCCGCCGCGGGCCGCGACCAGCAGCTCCCGGACGGCCAGGCCGACCGCGAGCACCACCGAGGCGAGCAGCACGACCGTCCGGACCAGCTCCGGGACGTCGACCGCCAGCACCACGCCCGCGCCGACCGAGGCCGGGGCGAGCGCGAGCAGCAGGAACTTCTCCCGCCCGAGCACCAGCAGCGCGGTGGCGGCCGCCAGGTAGCAGGACTGGCCCGCGGCGAACCACAGGGCGCCGAGCGGACCGCCGACCACGTACGCGGACGCGGCGGCCAGCAGCGCGCCGACCGGCGCGCCGACGGCCAGGCAGACCGCGGCGTCCCGGCGGCGCAGCCGGCTCAGCCAGCGGTACGCGCGGTGCGCCAGGGCCTGGTTGAAGCCCCAGCTGACCAGCGTGGCGATGGACAGCGCGAGCATGCCCGAGGGCAGGCCGAAGCGCATCCGGGTGGTCGCGAACAGGTTGGCACCGAGCAGGTAGCCGAGCCCGGGCAGGGCGAACACCAGGCCGCGCACCACGCAGCGCCAGGGATCGGCCCGCCAGGGGTTGGCGAACTCGGAGCTCGGGCCGGGGTAGCGGCGCTCGACCTTCTCGAACAGCTCCTCGGCGACGGTGAACGCGTCGGGGCGGCCGTACAGCAGCGCGGCCTGCTCGTCGGAGAGGCCGTCGGACTCCAGGAAGGCCGCGATCTCGTACGGGTGGACGGCGTCGGCGCAGACGTCGCGCAGGCGCTCGGCCAGTTCGTCCAGCGGGTCGTCGGAGAGGCCGAGCTGTTCGGCGGGGTCGGGCTCGGCCGACGGTGCGGGGCGGCGGAGCTTCAACGGCAGGGTGCGCAGCTGCATCGTCCGCTCCGCGCCGCCCTCGTCGGGGACCAGGCGGATGGGACCGCTCATGCCCCCACCTCGCTGGGCTCGGCGGCCGCTTCGCGGAACCCGCACCTGCTGATGGTTCGCTCGCTTCGCTCGTTCACGCGCCCACCTCGCTGGGCTCGGGGCGGGCGGCGGCCAGCTGCTGGTCCCAGTCCGGGCTGGGGACGGCGTCGGTGACGGCGACCATGCCGCCGGGCATCCAGCGGGCGGTGCCCAGGAGTTCGGTGTAGATGCCCCGGAAGCCGTCGATGTTCTGGCGGAGCGTGAACTGCTCGATGACCCGCAGTCGGGCGCCCTCGCCGAGCCGGGCGCGCCGCGCGGGGTCGCGCAGCAGCTCGATCGCGGCGGCCGCCATCGGCTCGGGCTCGCGCGGCGGGACGACCAGTCCGGTGTCGCCGACCGCCTCGCGCACGCCGCCGACGTCGGTGGAGACGGTGGCGCGGCCGCAGGACATGGCCTCGATCAGGGTGAACGGGAAGCCCTCGCTGATGCTGGAGAGCATCACCACGTTGCCCGCCGCGTACGCGTCGGTGATGTCGGCGACGCGGCCCTCGAAGGCCACCGAGTCGGCGATGCCGAGCTCGGCGGCCAGGGCTATGCAGCCGTCCCGGTACGCCTCGCCGCCCTTGGGGGTGCCCCCGAAGAGCCGCAGCCGCGCCTCGGGGATCTCCTGGTGGACGATGGCGAAGGCCCGGATCAGCGTCTCCAGGTCCTTGATCGGGTCGACCCGGCCGGCCCAGCTGAGGGTCGGCGTCTCGGGTTCCGGCCCGGCGGGCGGGAAGGCGGCCGGGTCCACGCCGTTGTAGACGGTGCGGATGTGGTGGGACGGGGTGCCGCCGCGCTCCTCCCAGCGCCGGTTGTACCGGTTGCCGGGGGTGACCAGCGCGGCCTGCCGGTAGCTCTCCTCGGCGAGCATCCGGTAGAAGCCGAGCAGCAGGGCCTTGACCGGCCAGCGGTACGGGCCGGTGCGGTAGCCGAGGTAGCGCTCGCGCAGGTAGATGCCGTGCTCGGTGAGCAGGAACGGTACGCCGTACTGCTGGGCGGCGATCAGCCCGGGCAGGGTGGCGAGTCCGCCGCTGGCCGCGTGGGCGACGCCGTCGGTGGGCGGGTCGACCGAGAGCGGCCGCAGCGCGTGCTCCAGGAGGTCGGTGGCGTTCAACGCGTCGTGCAGGGTGGGCCGGGAGACCGCGGTGGGCAGGTAGTCGCGGGTCCACACGTGCTGGAGGGTGCGCAGGGCGCGCTCGCTGCGCAGCGCCGGGCTGAGCAGCCCGCGCCGGGCGAGGTCGGCGAAGCCGTACAGCTCGGTGCCGAAGTGGGTGGTGTAGACCGGGTCGAGGATGGAGTGCAGGAAGCGCTCGTACGCGTTGAGGAAGCGGCGCATCTCCTTGCCGCGCGGCGCCCGGGCCTCGGAGGCCGGGCCCCACAGCGGTGCGGTGGTGACCGACCGTACGTTGGCGGGCAGCTCCCAGGCCAGCGGTTCCTGGCCGGTTCCGGTGACGGCGATGACGTCGAAGTCGACGTCCGGCATGCCCTGGACGAGCTGGTCGCACCAGACGCTCACGCCGCCGTGCTGGTGCGGGTACGTCCCCTCGGTGAGCAGGGTGACGCGCATCTCCTGTCCCCCCTCCTGTTCTTGCGTCGGTTGTCCGGCCTGGGTGGCCGGAGCGGGAGCCGTGGCGGGGCCGGGCCAGGCGACCGGCCCGACCCCGCCACGGGGTGCTACGGATTACCGGTTGCCGGGGCGTCCGGTGGTGGTGGTGCCGTGCGAGGCCGTCCCCCCAGAGGCCTTGCCGGAGCCGTTCTGGCCGTTACCGGCCGGGGCACCGTTGCCCTGGGTCTTCGCGCCCTGGACGACGTCCTTGCCGGGCACCGGGGTGCCGCTGCCGGGGACGAGGGACTGGGCGGGCTTGCGGGTGACGTCGCCCGGGCCGGCCGGGACCGGGGTGGCGACGCCCTGCGGCACGACCTTCTTGTCCGTCGGCGCCGGTGCCGGGACGGACTTGGCGGCCACGTTCGGGGCGACGGCGGCCGGGGCGGCCGGCGCACTGCCGGACGGGAGCTGCAGGGTGATGCCGCTCTGCAGGGCGCCCGGGGACGCCCAACCGGAGAGCGTACCGGCGTAGGACGAACCGAAGGCGGCCGTTCCGATGGCCATCTTCTGAGCAGTTCCGGTCGGCATGGTGGCCTGGACCTGAACACCGGCGGGCGCGTTGACCGTGACGGTGTTGCCGATCTTGTAGGCGGTGACCTGGCCGGCGGCGACCGCCTTGTCCCAGGCCGCGCGCTTCTGGAACTCCTGGCCGATCTCGCGCTCGCCGAGGTTCACGATCGGGGCGTTGTCGGCGTACAGCGAGCGGTAGGTGCCGAGGATCTTCTCCAGCACCGGGTACAGGATGCGGTCCTCGGAGAGGTTCGACTGGTGCACGAAGTGCGGGCGCGGGTCGTTGCTCAGCACGTGGCCGAGGTCGATCCGGGCCTCCAGCGGCACGATGTACGACTGGTAGCCGGTGGTGGTGTCCAGCGGCGCGGGCAGGCAGGTGGAGTTGGCGTTGTTCTCGCAGACGCCGCTGCCGCCGTTGGCCTTGCTGGTGTAGATCCAGTTGTACTCGTCGGCCTCCTCCTTCGCCGAACCGGCGTTGTAGAAGACGTTCATCGGGTACCGCGGCACGGTCAGCGTGGACGAGCCGACGGCCCGCTGGGCGGGCTCGCGGGAGGCGTCGCTGCCGGTGAACTTGATGCCGTTGGCGACCAGCGCCGGCGCCAGGTTCGGGTTGTCGCTGGTCTCCTGCGGGGCGGTGAGCAGACCGGAGTGCTCACCGGTGACGAGCACCTGCGGGTCGACCTTGAGGCCGTTGGTGGCGGCCCAGTCGAAGTTCTGCTTGATCTGGGTGGAGATGGTGTTCTGGTCGGTCCAGACGGTGTTGCCGGACGCGTCCTTGGTGCACTTCCACGGGACCACCGAGACGTCCTGCACGCAGCCCAGGTAGGGGTGGGTGTAGGTGTGGTTGACCCAGCGGTAGCTGGTCTGGTCGGTGATCATCTGGGTGGCGGTCGGGTCCACCGTGGTCTGGTGGTCGGACTTCCAGTCCTCGCTGCCGCCACCGTTGAACACCATGTCCAGGGTGAAGTTGTTGGCGGTCTGCCACTGCTTGAGGTACTGCGCGTCGGCGGGGGTCATCCGGATCGGGTTGGCGGTGTCCGGGGTGCCGGGCGGGCAGGTGACGTCGCCGGGGGTGCACTTGAGCGCGGTGTCCCAGCGGTCGTCGGCCAGGAACACGTCGTCGACGTGGGTGGCGAAGTAGTTGCGGTCGTAACCGAGGTGGACGCCCTGGGTGATCCAGTCGACCATGCCTCGGGCCAGCAGCCGGTACTGCTGCTGGTACTGGTTGTAGACGAAGGTGACGACCAGTTCCTTGCGGCCGTCGTGGGTGTACTCACCGACCAGCGAACCGCGGCTGGTCGAGTCGGGTATCGCCGCGTCGACCAGCGGGACGAAGGAGGCGCCGGACGGCAGGTTGGCGAGTGGGGTCGCCAGGTAGCCGTAGCTCTCGCTGACCTTCGGGTCGTTGTCCTCGAACGGGACGCTGCCCTTGAGGTACCCGAACGGGCCCGAAGTTCCGGCCGTGGTGGTGGCGGCCTGGAATCCGTCGAGGGTCCCGACGAATCCCGGATTCTGGGCGTAGTTCAGGCCGACGGCCGGGCTGGCCCAGGTGTAGGCGTCGATCTGCCGGACGTTGAAAGCCGCTTCGTAGGTGGCGATCGCGGTCATCTCGGCGGCGCTGTTCGGGAAGGGGTTTTCGTTGGGCAGCACGATGCCCTGGTACTTGCCCCGGGGGAGCCCGTTCACCGTGTCGCTCAGGAAAGCGGCGTTGATGACGGGGCGGTTGGTGTCATTGAGGCTGACGACCTTGTAGGGCGTGCCCTGGCTCTTGAGCTCGGCGGTGATCGCGGCGACCGACGGGCCTCCGTCGTCGATGACCAGGATCGTGAGGTCGATCCTGGGCGGCGTGGTGTCGCCGTGGGCCAGGGTGGTCTGCAGGCCGCTGGCCAGCAGAACTGCCGCTGCGCAAGCGGCGACTCTTCGGGTCGCTCGACCCATGTCTGATCCTCCCCTTGGGTCAGGCGCCGCGCTGCTTCGGCGCTCGCCTGCCCGTGTAGCTGTTCGCGGGCAGCAGGCTGCCCGGCGCCCATCCTGGTCGAGGGTCGGCAGTCCGGGGGACCAATTGGGCGATAGTGCAGCGAACCTGTTACCAACGTTCATGGTGAAGCCATGGAGGCGCTGATTGTGACCGTAACCGGACCGCTCGCGCAAATAATGAATTGAAAATGAAAAACCGGAAGCCGACTGCTACAGCTGGTTACCGACTGTGCGCCTCGCACGGCCCCGTGCGGCACCTACACTGTCGTCGTTGCGCATGACACTCTTGCACATCCTGCCGCTCCAATGGGCAGGTTCATGCAATATCGGGCGCCGCTGTGCCATGTGACAGTCCGAATATGCAATGGAGGTCGCGGGTGGTCGATCGTCAGATCGCGTCCGAGCGAATCGGGGACGCACGGAATGCGCGCCCGGAGCCCGCCGGAACCATCCTGGTCGGCCGCAGTCTCGGGCTGCGCGGTGCGGTCAACGCCCGCGATCTGGGCGGGTACCGGACGGCCGGCGGAGGGGTGCTGCGGGCCGGCATGGTCCTGCGCAGCGATGGTCTGAACCGTGTCACCGCCGAGGACCTCGACCCGCTGGGCGCGCTCGGCCTGCGCGCGGTGGTCGACCTGCGCAGCGCCGACGAGGTCCGCGAGGCCGGTCCGGACATCCTGCCGGGCGGTGTGACGGCGCACCATCTCCCGCTGCTGGCAACAGACTTCGACATCCACGCGACGCTGCGCGGCGCCCTGGCGGAGCGCAGCCCGGACAAGCAGCGCGCCCTGCTCGGCGACGGCCGGGCGGCCGCCATGATGACCGGCCTCTACCGCTGGTTCGTCACCGACCGGGAGGCCCGCGAGACCTTCGCCGCCCTGCTGCGGCTGCTGGCCGCCCCGGACGGCGTGCCGCTGCTGTTCCACTGCTCGGCGGGCAAGGACCGCACCGGCTGGGCCGCGGCGCTGCTGCTGACCGCGCTGGGTGTGGACCGCGAGACCGTGCTCGCCGACTACCTGCTCACCAACGAGCGGGTCGCGGCCGTGGTCGAGCTGGTGCTGGCGGACTTCGCCGGCCGCGGCCTGATGCGCGAGCCCGAGCTCCTGCTGCCGGTCTTCCGGGCCGAGCGCGACTACCTGGACGCGGCCTTCGCGGAGGTCGCGTCCGGCTGGGGCGACTTCGCCGCGTTCTGGCGCGAGGGGCTCGGGCTGGACGACCGGGTGCTGGCCGGGCTGCGCGCCAACCTGCTCGACGGCGACGGAAGTTGAACCCGCCGCCGTCGGCGGTCAGCCCTCGTTTCAGCCTTCGTTGATGAGCCCCGCGCGGAGCTGGGTCAGCGTCCGGGTGAGCAGGCGGGAGACGTGCATCTGGGAGATCCCGATCTCCTCGCCGATCTGCGACTGGGTGAGGTTGCCGAAGAACCGCAGCATGATGATCCGGCGCTCGCGCGGCGGCAGCTTGGCCAGCAGCGGCTTGAGCGACTCCCGGTACTCCACGCCCTCCAGCGCGAGGTCCTCGTAGCCGAGCCGCTCGGCCAGCGGCCCCTCGCTGTCCTCCTCGCCGGGGCTGGAGTCCAAGGAGGAGGCGGTGTAGGCGTTGCCCACCGCGAGGCCCTCGACCACGTCCTCCTCGCTGACCCCGAGGCAGGCGGCCAGTTCGGCGACGGTGGGGGAGCGGTCCAGCCGCTGGGACAGTTCGTCGCCGGCCTTGGTGAGCGCCAGCCGCAGCTCCTGGAGCCGTCGCGGCACCCGGACCGACCAGCTGGTGTCCCGGAAGAAGCGCTTGATCTCGCCGACCACGGTGGGCATCGCGAAGGTGGGGAACTCCACCCCGCGTTCCGGGTCGAAGCGGTCGATCGCCTTGATCAGGCCGATGGTGCCGACCTGGACGATGTCCTCCATCGGCTCGTTGCGGCTGCGGAAGCGCGCCGAGGCGTACCGGACCAGCGGCAGGTTGAGCTCGATCAGGGTGTCGCGGACGTAGGTGTGCTCCGCGCTGCCGGGCTCCAGTGCGGCCAGCCGCAGGAAGAGCGAACGGGAGAGCGTCCGGGTGTCCAGCCCGGAGCCGGGCGGTGCCGCGCCGGCGGCCCCGGCGCCGGGCGCTCCCGGGCCGGGCCTCGCGGGGGACGTGGCCCGTTGGAGCGGGATCCGGTCCCCGGCGACCGCCGTACCCTCGGCCTGACCAGCGTGGATCTCCGCAGTGCCCAGCTCTCCGGACATGCACCCACCCCCTCGTGACTGACAGTTGAACGGGGGCCGTCGCACGGAGGTTCCCGGCGGGGGCCCAACCCCCTGCATACCGGAACACGGTGCACGGCAAACCCGAACGTCGCAAGATGTCACGCCGGGGTAACGCGCTGCAATCTCACTCTTCCCAGGAGTTGCCGGTCCGAAGCCTGGTCAGGATCCGTGAGAGCAGCCGGGAGACGTGCATCTGGGACATCCCCAGTTCGGTGCTGATCTGCGACTGGGTGAGGTTGGCGAAGAACCGCAGCATCACGATCCGCCGCTCCCGCTCGGGGAGTTGGACCAGCAGGTGGCGCACCATGTCGCGGTGCTCGACCTCGGCCAGCGCGGCGTCCTCGTAGCCGAGCCGGTCCAGCAGGGCGAGTCCGCCCTCGTGCTCCTGGGCGGCCTCCAGCGAGGCGGCGTTGTAGGCGCGCCCGGCGTCCAGGCAGGCCCGGACGTCCTCCTCGGGGATCCGGAGGCTGGCGGCGATCTCCGGCACCTTGGGGGCCCGCCCGTGCAGCACCGTCAGCTCCTCCATGGCGCCGCTGACCTGGACCCAGAGCTCCTGGAGCCGGCGTGGGACGTGCATGGTGCGGACGTTGTCCCGGAAGTAGCGCTTGATCTCGCCCAGGATGGTCGGCAGCGCGTAGGTGGGGAACTGGACGCCCCGGGTCGGGTCGAAGCGGTCGATCGCGTTGATCAGGCCGATGGTGCCGACCTGGACGACGTCCTCCATCGGCTCGCTGCGGCTGCGGAAGCGGGTGGCGGCGTAGCGGACCAGGGGGATGTTCACCTCGATCAGGGCGGCCCGGACCCGTTCCCGTTCGGGGGCGTCGGGGGGCAGCTCGGTGAGCCGCTCGAACAGCACCCGGGTGAGCGTCCGGACGTCCACGGCGGGGCGACCGCCGGGGCCGCGGAGCCCGTCCGGGCGGAGCTCGCCGGCCGGACTGATGATCGCGGCCAACACCTCGTCCACGGACACGTCCCCCCTCCCAAATCGACAACGGTGGGCCCTGCGGATCGTGTGTCGCGGCTGGTTCGGTACCTCGCCATGTCCGGCAAAACCGGTCATAGCATCACAAGGTGGGCGCAGGTCGGGCAAGCACCCGGTGGAGGTGTGTTGGTGGGCTGCGCGGCCGGTGGCCACCCGGTCGGCGAGGCGCCGCAAGGGTTGTTCCGGGGCAGACGGAGACGCCCCGCCCGGGAGCCGGGCGGGGCGGGCGCGGGCCGTCCGGGGGACGGCGGCGGGGGTCAGACCTCGATGTCGGCGATCACCCAGGTCGCGAACTCGCGCCACAGGCCGGCCGCGGCCTGGTGCGCGGGGTGGGTCAGGTAGGCCTGGAGGGCCGTGCGGTCCTCGACCAGGCTGTTGATCGCGTAGTCGTACGCGATGTCGCGCTCGGTGGTGTTCCAGCCGCACTCCCACTCGCGCAGCTCGGGGACCAGTGCGCCGAGCTCCTCGAACGCCTTGGCGGCGGCGAGCACGCGCTGCTCGTCCTTGGCGACGCCTTCGTCGAGCTTGAACAGGACCAGGTGGCGGATCACGATTGCCGCTCCTTACTTGATCAGACCGGTCATGAAGGTGCCGACCGCCTTGGCCGCGTTCGAGATGCCCTCGAAGCCCAGCTGGACGAGTTCGGCTGACCGGGCCGGTGAGGTGATGATCGAGTAGAGCACGAAGATGAGCAGGAGGGCCATGCCGATCTTCTTCGCCTGCGCCATCGTGACCTTCCTCCCTGCGGTGGGCCGCCGTCATCCGGTCCCCGAGCAGCCCTGCACGGCAGCTTATCCACCGGACGGGCTATCAAGTGTGCGACGCGTTCGCCCGGCGGGACGAAGGTCCCCGCGAGTGGGGCCTTTCTCCGGATGCCCGGGCCGGGGCCGGGCGGCAGGATGGATGACGTGCCGAGGATCTGGCAGGAATCCCCGGCACGTGGATCCGGAGCCCCCGCTGTGGGACCGGTGGTCGCGGCTTCCCCCCTCGCGGCCCCGGTTGTGGGACTCCGCCGGGGGAGCGGTCAGTCCCCCCGAGCCGCTCCCCCTCCAAGGCTCCGTACGAGCCGGGCAATGGTGGTCATCGGCCCGGAGTGCGGAGCCTTCTCCGCGTCCGGGAGCCTTTCCCGCGTCAGGTGGCGCCCCGCCGCCGTCCGGAGCGCGCGAGCGGGCCGCGAACGGGCCGGGGCGCGCAAACGCCGAGGGCCCGTCCGTGATCGGACGGGCCCTCGGGCTTTCGAGCGGTAGCGGTGGGATTCGAACCCACGGTGGAGTTGCCCCCACACACGCTTTCGAGGCGTGCTCCTTTGGCCGCTCGGACACGCTACCGAGGGGAACTCTACCGGACGGGTGGCGCGGTCACGAAATCCTTACCGGGCGGGCCGTCGCCGGGCGGCTCAGCGGTGGGTGTCGAAGAAGGAGCGCAGCTGCTCGCCGCACTCCTCGGCGAGCACGCCCCAGATCACCTCGGGCCGGTGGTTGAGCCGGCGGTCGCGCATCACGTCGAAGAGCGAGCCGGCCGCGCCGGCCTTCTCGTCGAGGGCGCCGTAGACCACCCGGTCGATCCGGGACAGCACGATGGCGCCGGCGCACATCGTGCACGGCTCCAGGGTGACCACCAGGGTGCAGCCGCTGAGCCGCCACTCCCCGACCCGTTCGGCGGCCTGCCGGATCGCGACCACCTCGGCGTGCGCGGTCGGGTCGCCGACCGCCTCGCGCTCGTTGTGGCCGCGCCCGATCACCTCGCCGTCCGGGCCCAGGACGAGCGCCCCGACCGGGACGTCCCCGGTGGCCGGCGCCAGGGCGGCCTCGGCGATGGCGAGGCGCATCGGCGCCGCCCAGCGGTCGCGGACCGGGTCGGGGCGGACGGGGGCGGGCAGCGGGGGGACGTACGGGACGGTCAGCGGGGTGGATGCGGGCTGCATGGCATCCAGTGTCGGGCATCCGGTGGCGGACACCGGTGCGACCGGTGCCGCTACCGGACCGCTTCCAGGACCTCGCCGCAGCCCAGGGCCTCGGCGATCTCCTCCAGGGCGTCGCCCGGCACCGCGCCCTCGCCGCTGAGGGAGAGCAGGGCGTCGGCGGCCAGGCCGAACTCGGTCAGCAGGTGGGCGTCGCCGAGCGGGCCGACCGGGACGCCGCCGTGGGCGTCCGCGTCCTCGTCGTCCTGCTCCTCGGTCTCCGCGTCCTCGTCCAGCAGGTGGTCCAGGTCGCCGAACTCGCTCTCGCCGGCCTGGTCGACCAGTTCGTCGGTGAGGACGGAGCCGTAGGAGCTGCGGGCGGCGGCGGCGCCGTCCGACACGAAGATCCGCGGGTCGTCCTCACCGTCCACCCGGACGATGGCGAACCACGAGTCCTCCTGTTCGATGAAGATCAGGACGCTGTCGTCGTCCTGCGCGCAGGCGCGGGCCAGATCGGCCAGATCGGCCAGGGTTTCGACGTCGTCGAGCTCCGTCTCGCTCACGTCCCACCCGTCCTCGGAGCGAGCAAGCACTGCAGCGAAGTACGCCACCAGGGACACTCCCAAGATCATCGGTCTCGGCTGTCGGCGCGCTCGGGCGGCGCGGAATTCTGGCCGCCCCCGCGCCAGAGGCGGTCCGCTTGTTCGGACCGTCCCATCGGAATCGTGACAGAAAGCCCGCCCTCGCGGGGGGTGTTCGGCAGCGCGTCTTTGCAGGTCGTGTCGGAAGGGCCGGGCGGTGCGGGGAGGAGCCGGGCCGGGGCCGTCCGAAGCCGGTCGAATTTCGGCCGGACCGCCCGGTGGGGCCGCGGTGGGGCGGCGGTGGGGGTGGTCAGATCCGGAAGGTGCGCATCCGCATCGCTTCGCGCATCCGCCGTTCCTTGGTCCGCCGGGGCTGGACGCGCTCCCTCAACTCGCGGGCCTCGGCGAGTTCGCGCAGGAAGACGGCCCGCCGCTTGCGGCGCTCCGTCTCGGTCTCCGGGGGCTCCTGCGGCGGGCCGGCGCGAAGGGCCGGCCCGTCGACGGGCTCGTCGGCCGAGCCGTCCCCGGCCCTCGGGTTGCTCGTCATAAGACGTGACATTCCCAGAACGGCCGGGTTGATACCACAGGAGCCGGTTCCGTCCGGACATTCCTGGCACGTCACGGCGTGTCACCGGAAGGTGACCGCCGCCGGTCGACGGCCTGGCACGGCGTGTCGTACAGGCGTCCAGGACCGGGCTAACCTCGGTACATGCGTCTCCACGTCGTCGACCACCCCCTGGTCGCCCACAAGCTCTCCACCCTGCGCGACGAGCGCACCGACTCGCCGACCTTCCGTCGCCTGACCGACGAGCTGGTGACCCTCCTCGCCTACGAGGCCACCCGGGACGTCCGCACCGACGAGGTGGAGATCACCACGCCCGTGGCGGTCACCCTCGGCACCCGGCTCAGCTACCCGCGCCCGCTGGTCGTCCCGATCCTGCGGGCCGGCCTCGGCATGCTGGACGGGATGACCCGCCTGCTGCCGACCGCCGAGGTCGGCTTCCTCGGCATGGTGCGCAACGAGGAGACCCTGGAGGCCTCCACGTACGCCACCCGGATGCCCGACGACCTCTCCGGCCGCCAGGTCTACGTGCTCGACCCGATGCTGGCCACCGGCGGCACCCTGGTCGCCGCGATCAGGATGCTGATCGAGCGCGGTGCCACCGACGTCACCGCCGTGGTGCTGCTGGCCGCGCCGGAGGGCGTCGAGGTGATGGAGCGCGAGCTGGCCGGCCTGCCGGTCACCGTCGTCACCGCCGCCGTGGACGAGCGGCTGAACGAGAACGGCTACATCGTCCCCGGCCTGGGCGACGCGGGCGACCGGCTGTACGGCACGGCCGGCTGAGCGACCCCCCTCCGAACGTCCGAGAGCCCCCCGGCACTGCGTCTGCCGGGGGGCTCTCCTGGTTCCTGTGCCGCGCCTCAGCAGCTGCCGGTGGCGCTCGGGGTGGGGGAGGGCTTGACGGCCAGGGCGAGGGCCGCGGCCGCCTGGGTCTCGTCCAGCAGGGCGTTGTAGCTGTCGCCGATCACGAAGTCCACGCTGGTGTCGGTACGGGCGTCGGCGGTCACGCTGGCCCCGGCGATCTGGGAGCCCACCAGGGTGCCGGCCGCGACGCCGGTCGGGCCGGCGATCACCTGGGCGGTGCCGGGCACCTTCTTGTCCAGCTCGGCGGGGGCGTTGCCGACCTTGCCGATGGTGAAGCCGCGCTTCTTGAGCTCGTCGGCGGTCCGTCCGGCCAGGCCGGCCTTGGTGGTGGCGTTGTAGACGTTCACCGTGACGGCCGAGGGCTGCGGGACGGCGTGCGGGTCGACCGGCGCGCCGGAGGCCGCGGGGGCGCCCGGGGTGGCGCCCGCCGTCGGGGCGGCCAGCGGCTTCCCGGACGGGGTGGCGCAGGCCTGGGCGGAGGCGTTCCTGTCCTTGCCGCGGAAGATGTCGTACAGCTGGACGCCGCCGAGGCCGATCAGGGCCAGGGCGAGCAGGGCCGCGAGTGCGGCGATCACCTTGCGACTCTTCTTCGGGGGCCGGCCCAGCCGCGGGTAGGCGTTGCCGGTGACGCGGTACTGCTTCCCCTTGAGGCCTTGGGGAGTCAACATGCTCACGGGTCTGTCTCCCCCTCGTGCCGGGGCGGGGTCGGGATGACGGGTGGGCCAGGGCGGGGGGTCCTCCGGGAGCGGGCGGATCCCCTGGTCGCGGCCGTAGTCAGCAGCGTAGTGCCGGACAGCTGTGAAGGTACTAAACGATCATCATCTGGAGTACCCCGGTACCCGAAAGGGGGTACCCGGGTACGCGCGGACCGCCCTCCGCCGGGTGGCGAGGGGGCGGTCCGGAGTCGGCGGAGTGCGGCCGTCAGTCCATTTCCAGGACACGGGCGTGCAGCACCTGGCGCTGCTGCAGCGCGGCCCGTACGGCCCGGTGCAGCCCGTCCTCCAGGTAGAGGTCGCCGCGCCACTTGACCACGTGGGCGAAGAGGTCGCCGTAGAAGGTCGAGTCCTCGGCCAGCAGGGTTTCCAGGTCGAGCTGGCCCTTGGTGGTCACCAGCTGGTCGAGCCGCACCGGGCGTGGGGCGACGTCAGCCCACTGTCGGGTGCTCGTCCGGCCGTGATCCGGGTACGGCCGCCCATTGCCGATGCGCTTGAAGATCACACGGAAAGCCTACCGTTCGGACGGCGCACGGCGCAGCAGCCGTGCCTCCGCCACGCGCACCGGTGCGAGCTGCGCGGGGGCGATTGCGGCTGTTTGATGGGAAATGTCGCGAACATCGCCCGGTCCCGG
This sequence comes from Kitasatospora sp. NPDC059088, assembly GCF_042738155.1. Taxonomy (NCBI): domain Bacteria; kingdom Bacillati; phylum Actinomycetota; class Actinomycetes; order Kitasatosporales; family Streptomycetaceae; genus Kitasatospora; species Kitasatospora sp. NPDC059088. The sequence goes on from NZ_JBHYGR010000020.1 coordinate 69,147, forward strand.
CCGGGTTCAGGCCCGGCTTCCGACCGCCGATCCCGTCCAGGAGCGTGCACCGATGGACTCCGCCCCCACCCCGACGACCGTCCGGGAGATCGCCGACGGGTACGCCTTCACCGGGCCCGCCCTCGACCTCGGCGCGGTGCTGCTGGACGGCACCGCCTACCCCGACGCGCAGGTGCGCGTCCCGCTCGCGGTCCTCAACCGGCACGGACTGGTCGCCGGGGCCACCGGCACCGGGAAGACCAAGACCCTCCAGCTGATCGCCGAACAGCTCTCCGCCCAGGGCGTGCCGGTGTTCCTCGCCGACATCAAGGGGGACGTCTCCGGCATCGCCGCACCCGGCACGCCCGGCGAGCGCACCGCCGCCCGCGCCGCCGAGGTCGGACAGGACTGGACGCCGCTGGGCTGCCCGGTCGACTTCCACTCGCTCGGCGGGCAGGGCGCCGGCATCCCGATCCGGGCCACCGTCACCAGCTTCGGCCCGCTGCTGCTGTCCAAGGTGCTGGACCTGAACGAGACCCAGGAGTCCTCGCTCAGCCTGGTGTTCCACTACGCCGACCGCAACGGCCTGGAGCTCTACGACCTCAAGGACCTCACCGCCGTCATCGGCCACCTCACCTCGCCCGAGGGCAAGGAGGAGCTGCGCACCATCGGCGGCCTCTCCGCCGCCACCGCCGGGGTGATCCTGCGGGCGCTGACCGTGCTGGAGAACGAGGGCGCCGGGGCGTTCTTCGGCGAGCCCGAGTTCGACACCGCCGAGCTGCTGCGCACCACCGCGGACGGCAGGGGCGTCGTCTCGGTGCTGGAACTGCCCGCCGTGCAGGACCGGCCACGGCTGTTCTCCACCTTCCTGATGTGGCTGCTCGCCGACCTCTACCAGGAGCTGCCCGAGGTCGGCGACCTCGACCGGCCCAAGCTGGTGTTCTTCTTCGACGAGGCGCACCTGCTGTTCAAGGGCGCCTCCAAGGCCTTCCTGGAGGCGATCACCCAGACCGTGCGGCTGATCCGCTCCAAGGGCGTGGGCATCTTCTTCGTGACCCAGACGCCGCGGGACGTCCCCGCCGAGGTGCTCGCCCAGCTGGGCAACCGGGTGCAGCACGCGCTGCGCGCCTTCACCCCGGACGACGCCAAGGCGCTCAAGGCCACCGTCTCCACCTTCCCCCGGTCCACCTACGACCTCGCGACGGTGCTCACCTCGCTGGGCACCGGCGAGGCCGTGGTGACCGTGCTCTCCGAGAAGGGCGCGCCGACGCCGGTCGCGGCGACCAGGCTGCGGGCGCCCCGCTCGCTGATGGGGCCGATCGAGCCGGGGGCGCTCCAGGCGGCCGTGGACGCCTCGCCGTTGACGGCGCGCTACCGGGACGCGATCGACCGGGAGTCCGCGTACGAGAAGCTGGCGGCCCGGGCGCCCCGGCCGGACGCGGCACCGGTCGGGCCGGCGGAGCCCGAACCCGCGCCCGCGCCCGCTCCGCGGCGGGAGGAACCCCAGGGGGCGGGCGGGCTGCTGGGCTCGCTGCTCAACAACCCGACGGTGAAGTCCTTCGCCCGCTCGGCCGGGAAGCAGCTCGGGCAGGAGATCTCGCGCAGCCTGTTCGGGACGTCCAAGCGGCGGCGCTGAGTTCGGGCCCCGGGCGCCGGGCGCCGGGCGCCGCTACCCGGCGAGGGCCGCGCCGATCCGGTCCAGCGAGGACAGCCGCATCAGGCCGTAGTGGTAGAACTCGACCTCGGGGACGCCGAGTCGGCGCAGTTCGGCGAGCTTGGCGGCGAGGTTCTCCGGGCCGTCGCAGTCCGAGGCCATCGGGCGCAGGATCACCGCCATCCGCTCCGGGCGGACGCCGTGCAGGGCGAACGCGGCGACCTTCTCCCGGACTTCGCGCGCGGTCGCGGCGTAGCCGAGGGTCTCGATCTGGTCGGTGGCCCGGGCGAGGGAGGGCAGGTCGATGCCGGACAGCCAGCCCTTGCCGGGGCCGCCGCCGTCCATGAAGCTCAGCCGCATGCCGTGGCGGCGGGCCTGCTCGGTGAGGTCGGCGGCGAGCGCGGTGACGGTGGCGGCGGAGGCGTCCACGTACGCGGCGAAGGCGCCGTCGGCCAGGGTGCTGAGGTCGGCGGGCGCGGCGGCGGCGTGCCGGTCGGCCAGCCGGCGCCGCAGTTCGGCCCGGACGGCGTCGGCGACCCGGTCGGCCGGGACGCCCGCGCGGGTGGCGGCGGCGCGGCAGTGCGGGCAGAAGCAGACGCCGAGCAGGGCCTCGGCGGTCGGGCCCAGCTCCTCGAAGTAGCGCTCGTGGTGGTAGCCGTGGCGCAGGCCGTGGAAGTGCAGGGACTCGGCGCGGATCGCGTCCACGCCGTAGCGGGCGAGCTCCGCCACCAGGGTCAGCGCGTACTCGCGGACCTCGGGGTGGGCCGGGCAGAGCTCGGTGAGGTGGCGGTCGCCGAAGGCGTTGGCCGGGGCGCAGTCGGGGTGGGCGAAGCCGAGCCGGTCGTTGTGGCAGAAGACCGTCCAGGCGTGCAGTTTCAGGCCGCGGCGGCCCGCCTCGGCGGCGGCCTCGGCGAAGGGGTCGCGGTCGCCGATCGCGGTGGACGGCACGGGCGCCAGCCGGCGGCCCTGCCAGCGGGCCGGGTCGGGGCGGAAGTAGGCGGCGCCCGGCTCCAGGTAGCGGATCACCCGGCGGGGGTTGTGCGGGAAGACGTCACGGGCCTCGTGGTAGACGGAGGCCAGGGTGACGCCGCCGACGCCGGCCCGGTCGGTGAGGTTGCCGAAGAAGGTGTCGGCGCCCTCGTCGAGCAGGTCGGTGGCGAAGGCGAGGACGGACGACTCCACGGTGCGGCTCCGGAGCTGGGGGCAGGTGCGCCGTTCACGCTAGCCGCAGGGGTGGCAATGGTCTATACCTGGCGGGGCCGATCGGCCGAGGGCGCCCGCTCGGCCGGACGGGCTGGACGGGCCGGACGGGCCGGACCCTAGAGGCCCAGGTCGTCGAGCTCCTTGAGCAGGGCGGCGTTGGGGCTGCCCGGGGCGGGGGTGGCGGCCGGGGCGGGGGTCGCGGGCACCGGCTTCGACCGGGCCCGGTCGCGGAGCAGGACGGCGGCGGCCAGTCCGCCGATCAGCCCGCCGAGGTGGCCCAGCCAGCTGACGCCGGGGAAGACCGGCAGCACGCCGATCAGGATCGTCCAGTAGACCGCGGCGACGCCGAGGCCGACGACCGCGTCGAGCACGTTGCGGTCCAGGACGCCGCGCAGCACCACGTAGCCGAGGTAGCCGTAGACCATGCCGCTCGCCCCGGCCGTCACGTGGTTCGGGCTCTCCAGCAGCCAGACCAGCAGCCCGCCGGAGACCGTGATCACCAGGCTCGCCAGCAGGAACTTCCGCATGCCCCGGTAGGCGGCCAGGAAGCCGAGCACGAACAGCGGCCAGGAGTTGGAGACGATGTGGTCCCAGCTGAAGTGCAGGAAGGGCATGGTGAACATCTCGGGCAGGTCGTCCACCCGCTCCGAGCGCAGCCCGTACTCCCTGGACAGGTCGTAGTCGTCCAGCCAGTTCACCACCTGGACCGTCCAGATGACGGCCTGGATCCCGAGCATGGTCAACAGCGCGCGGCGGGAATCCGAGAGCAACTGGGCGAGTTTCGAGGCCATGAGGTCGACTGTAGGGGCCGCCGGATCGGTCGTGCACCCCATTACAGTGACCGATGTCATCCCGACCGTGAGAGGTGCACCCAATGAGTGTTCGCCCGCCGCTGCCGTACGAGTTCCTGCCGCAGGTGCCGTCCTTCCCGCTGAGCAGCGAGGACTTCACCGAAGGCGCCACGCTGGACCGGGAGTTCATCCATGCGGGCGGCAACCTCTCGCCGCAGCTGGCCTGGTCGGACCTGCCGGAGGGCACCCGGAGCATCGCCGTCACCTGCTACGACCCGGACGCCCCGACCGGCTCCGGCTGGTGGCACTGGCTCGCCCTGAACCTGCCCGCCGACACCGTCGAACTGCCGCGCGGCGCCGGTTCCTCGGACGACGCCCTGCCCGGCGCGGACTCCTTCCACGGCCGCAACGACTTCCCCTCCCACCAGTACGACGGCGCCGCCCCGCCGCCCGGCGCCCCGCACCGGTACGTGTTCGCGGTGCACGCGCTGGACGTCGAGAAGCTCGACGTCGGCGCCGACACCCCGCCGGCCCAGGTGGGCTTCCACCTCACCTTCCACACCCTGGGCCGGGCGCTGCTGACCGGCGAGTACGGGGTCTGAGCGGCGTGGTGCCCGGACGTCCGGTCGAGGTCTGGCGGCTGCCCGAGGAGGAGCGGCGGGCCGGCCGCCGGGCCGTGACCTGGACGGTCGGGCCGGACGGGGACCTGGCCGTCCTGCTGGTGCCGGACGAGTACGCGGCGCCGGCCGGGTCGTGGCCGGCCGTCCGGCTGCCCTACGACGGCGAGGTGCCGGTGGCACCCGGGACGGCCGGTGAGCGGCGGGTGCCGCTCACCGGCGTCGCGGTGCCGCCGGACCACCTGGCGCTGCTGCCGGGCGGGCGGGTGCTGCTGGCGGCCGTCCGGGCGGACCGGGACGGCGAGGAGTGGCTGCCGAACGGCTCCGTGTACGGCCCCGACGGGACGCCGGGGGCGGAACTCGTCCTCGGTGACGACACGGGTGTGCTGGTGACCGACCGGGACGGCCGGATCTGGATGGCCTACGGCGACGAGGGCATCTACGGCGACCACCCGACGGCCACCGCGGGACTGCTGGCCGCCGACGCCCGGGGGCGGGTGGTGTGGAGTCCGACCGGCCTGCCGGCCGACCCGCTGGAGGGCCTGGCCGGTGCGACCGAGGGCCGGTGCGCCTGGCTGGCCTGGTACCCGAGCTCCTCGGGCAGCCACCTCACCCGGATCGACCCGGCCGACGGGACGTCGGGCACGGTGCCCTGCCCCGCCCGGCAGCCGGTCGGCTTCGCGGTCCGGGGGCGCGAGGGCGTCTTCCTCACCGGGGGCGGCGAGTTGACCTGGCAGCTGCTGGTCGGGAAGGCCTGGAAGCAGACCGCGCGGCGCAAGCCGGACCTGCCCGGCGAACTCGACCGGCAGCGGGCGTACGGGCGGGACGGCGTGCTGTGGTTCCGCCGCGGTGACGGCTGGTACCGGGTGTCCGTTTAGGCGCTGTCGGGCCTGGGCCCGTCGGTCGCGGCGTGCGCGGCCCGCGCCGCGACCGTGCGCAGGTGCTCGCGCAGCTCCGGGGGTTCGTGCACCTCGAAGTCGCAGTCCAGCATGAGCAGTCCGGCCGCCATCCACTTCAGCGAGTCCGCGCGGGCGCGCAGCCGGCAGCTGCGGTCGTCGATCGGCTCGATCTCGTAGTCGCCCGTCCAGGGCATCCAGCCGTCGACCTCGGCGGCGGGGCGGTGCACGGTGGCCACCATGGAGCGGGTCGGCGAGCGGCGCAGCCGGTTGGCCACGAACACGGCGGCGTCCTCGGCGGGGAGCGGGCGCGGGGTGAAGCGGGCGCCGGTGGCGAAGGGGTCGGCGATCCGGTCGACCCGGAAGAGCCGCCAGTCGTCCCGGTCCAGGTCGTAGCCGATCAGGTACCAGCGGCGGCCGGTGGAGACCAGGCGTTCGGGTTCGACGTTGCGCCGGGTCTCGGCGCCGTCGCGGGCCCGGTAGCCGAAGCGCAGCCGCTCGTGGTTGGTGACGGCGCCGGCCAGCAGGGTCAGCGCCTCCGGGTCGACGGTCGGGCCGTCCCCGGTGAGCAGCGGCACGGTGGCGGAGTTGAGGGTGCCCACCCGGTGCCGCAGCCGGGCCGGCAGCACCTGGAGCAGCTTGCCGAGGGCCCGTACCGAGGCCTCCTCGATGCCGACCACGGCGTGCCCGGCGGCCGCCCGCAGGCCCACCGCGATGGCCACCGCCTCCTCGTCGTCCAGCAGCAGCGGCGGCATCGCGGTGCCCGCGACCAGCCGGTAGCCGCCGACCGCGCCCATGCTGGCCTGCACCGGGTAGCCGAGCTCGCGCAGCCGGTCGATGTCGCGGCGGATCGTGCGGGGGCTGACGCCGAGCCGCTCGGCGAGTTCGCTGCCGGGCCATTCGCGCGGGGTCTGCAGCAGGGAGAGCAGGTTGAGCAGTCGGGCCGGGGTGTCGGTCATGCCGTCCAGCATGCCGGAGCAAGTGGGACAGATCCTGACCTACATGGCCGTTACCGTCCTCGATGTGGAGAAGCGGACGAGCGAGGAGAACGGCATGAGTACGGCGGGAGCCGACCGGCGGAGGTGGATCGCGCTGGCGATCGTGATGGTCGCCTCCTTCATGGACCTGGTGGACGTGACCATCGTCAACATCGCCATCCCCAGCATCCAGCAGGACACCGGCGCCTCGTTCAGCGCCATCCAGTGGGTCACCGGCGGCTACGCGCTGGCCTTCGCCATCGGGCTGATCACCGGCGGACGGCTCGGCGACATCCACGGCCGCAAGCGGCTGTTCCTGATCGGGATCACCGGCTTCACGCTGGCCTCCGCGCTGTGCGGTCTGGCCGGCGGCCCGGAGATGCTGGTCGCGATGCGGATCCTCCAGGGCGGGACGGCCGCCCTCATGGTGCCGCAGGTGCTGTCGATCATCCACGCGACCTTCCCGGCGGAGGAGCGCGGCAAGGTCTTCGGGATGTTCGGCGCGGTGGTCGGCCTGGGCGCGGTGTCCGGTCCCATGATCGGTGCGCTGCTCACCGAGTGGAACCTGCTCGGCCTCGAATGGCGGCCGATCTTCCTGATCAACCTGCCGGTCGGCATCGCCGGGCTGCTCCTCGGCCGCCGCTTCATCGACGAGTCCAAGGCCGAGCACGCGCTCAAGCTCGACCTGGTCGGCGTCGCGCTGGCCAGCCTCGGCCTGCTGATGCTGATCTACCCGCTGACCCACGGCCGGGAGGCCGGCTGGCCGCTCTGGGGCTACCTGTCGATGGCCGGCAGCCTGCCGGTGTTCCTGCTGTTCGTGGCGTACGAGAAGGTCAAGACCCGGCGGGACGGCTCGCCGCTGGTCGAGCTGTCGCTGTTCCGGGTGAAGAGCTTCGCGGCCGGGATCTGCGTGCAGCTGGCCTTCGGCGTCGCGCTGGGCATCTTCTTCCTGGTCTGGACCCTCTACATGCAGGTCGGCCTCGGCTGGAGCCCGCTCAAGGCCGGTGCCACCGGCATCCCCTTCTCGATCGCCGTCTCCACGGCGGCCGGGCTGTCGGTGCAGAAGCTGGTGCCGCGCTTCGGGCGCAAGGTGCTCCAGGCGGGCGCGCTGGTGATGGCGGCGGGCGTGCTCACCTACATCTGGGAGGCCGACCGGTACGGGACGGCCATCTCGGCCTGGCAGATGGCGCTGCCGCTGGTCGTGATGGGCCTCGGGATGGGGCTGATCGTCGCGCCGATCACCGACGCGGTGCTGTCCGAGGTGCCGCGCCGGCACGCCGGCTCGGCCTCCGGCCTGATCAACACCGTGCAGCAGGTCGGCAACGCGCTCGGGCTCGGCCTGGTGTCGGTCGCCTTCTTCGGCGCGATGGACGACGTGGTCGCGCCCGACGCGCTGGGGACGGCCTTCGGCGGGGCGTTCGTGCACGCGATGTGGTGGGTCACGGGGGTGCTGGTGGCGGTGTTCCTGCTGATGTTCGCGCTGCCGCGCAAGCGGGCGGTGGCGCCGGTCGAGGCCGGCGGGTCGGAGGGGACCGACGGCTCGGAGCGTCCCGGCGGCCCGGCGGAGACCGGCGGCTCGGATGAGGCCGGCGGTTCGGAGGAGACCGTGGTGGAGCGGCCGGTCCTGGTCTGAGCCCCGCTCCTCCCGGCCCGGGGCCCCGGTCGCACTGCGCGACCGGGGCCCTCACCGCACACTGGGAGGGTCATGGACCGTACGGCGGTGGACTCCTCGGTGCTGCGCTCGGTCGGGTACGACCCCCGGGCGCGGGTGCTGGAGCTGGAGTTCACCGGCGGGCGGGTCTACCGGTACGCGGGCGTGCCGCCCCGGGTGCACCGGGAGCTGCTCGCGGCGGAGAGCCACGGGCGGTACTTCGTACGGTCGGTGCGCGGGCGCTACGCCTACGCGGCGGTGCCGGCCGGCCGGTAGCTTCAACGGGCCCCGGTGACGGCCGCGGTGACGGACCGGGTGGTGGTGCGGGGCTTCGCGGCGGCCTTGGCCTCCTTCGCGGCGCGCTTCGTCTCCTGCTTGAACTCCCGCACCAGGATGAGGGATTCGGGCCCGGTGATGTCGGCGACCGAGCGGTGCGCGCCCTCCTCGCCGTACGCGCCGGCCGCCTCGCGCCAGCCCTCCGGCCGTACCCCGTACTGCTTGCCGAGCAGGGCCAGGAAGATCTGCGACTTCTGCTTGCCGAAGCCGGGCAGCGCGTTGAGCCGGCTGAGCAGCTCCTTTCCGGTGCGGGCGTCCTTCCACAGCGCGGCGGCGTCGCCGTCGTACTGCGCGACCAGGAACTGGCACAACTGCTGGACCCGTTTGGCCATCGCGGCCGGGTAGCGGTGGACGGCCGGTTTGGCCGACAGCAGGGCGACGAACTCCTCGGGGCCGTAGGTGGCGATCTCGTGGGCGTCGAGATCGTCCCCGCCGAGTCGTCGGGCGATGGTCAGCGGGCCGGTGAACGCCCACTCCATCGGGACCTGTTGGTCCAGCAGCATGCCGACGAGCGCGGCGAGCGCGCTCCGTCCGAGCAGTTCGTCGGCCTCGGGCTGCTGGGCGAGCCGGACGGTGACGTTCATGAGGTGGGGCCTCCTCGGAGTTGACGTCGGTCGGCGCCCAGTCTGGATGACGCGGCGTGGGCGGACACCGTCAACACGCCCGTAGCTGGGGAAGTCTTGGTGTTCAAACCCTTGTCAGGCCTGCTTTGTTCGTTGGCGGAGCGGTTGTCGGGGGCTGCTCGCGGGTGCGACGGAAAAAAATTTGTCCGTGGCTGTCACATCGGTCGCGCGGGCCGGGTCAGTGCTGTGTCCGACCGGATCCGAGCACATCGGATCGACCACCCACCGAACGGGGAGCACTCCAATGTCCGTCGCCCACACCGTCGTCACCGTCCTCGGCGCCCTCATGGTCGGCTTCTCGGCGTACTCCGTCTTCGCCGGGGCTGAGTACGTCGTGGGACCGCTCGCCGAGTACGGCGTCCCGCGCGCCTGGTGGACCTGGCTCGGCGTGGCCAAGGCCGCCGGCGCCCTCGGCCTGCTGGCCGGCCTCGCCGTCCCGGCCGTCGGCTACGCGGCCGCCGTCGGCATCGTCCTCTACTTCCTCGGTGCCGTGGTCACCGTCGCCCGCGCCCGCGCCTACGCCCACATCCCCTTCCCGCTGATCTACCTGGCCCCGGCCGCCGCCTCCCTCGCCCTCGGCCTCGCCGCCTGACCCACCCCCCGCCCCCTGGGCCGGCCCACCGCCCGGCGGCCGGTCCCGGGGGCGGGGGCATTGTTCCAGGGGCGGGGCATCTCGTATGACTGTTTCGGTTGTGGCGGTGCCGGGAGGTGACGGGGGGTCATTCTTGATCCCCAACGACGTGTCGAGAAAGGCCCGCCGCCGTGAGCCAGCCGTTCGAACTGCCGTCCTTCTACGTGCCGCACCCGGCGCGCCTCAATCCCCATCTGGAAGAGGCACGGGCCCATTCCTCGGTCTGGGCCCGGGAGATGGGGATGCTGGAGGGGTCGGGGATCTGGGACCAGGCCGACCTGGACGCCCACGACTACGGGTTGCTCTGCGCGTACACCCACCCCGACGCCTCCGCCGAGGCGCTGTCGCTGGTGACCGACTGGTACGTGTGGGTGTTCTTCTTCGACGACCACTTCCTCGACATGTACAAGCGCACCAACGACCGCCGGGCCGGCAAGGCGCACCTCGACCGGCTGCCGCTGTTCATGCCCGCCGATCCGGCCGCGCCGGTGCCCGAGCCGGAGAACCCGGTCGAGGCCGGGCTGGCCGACCTGTGGCGGCGCACCGTGCCGGTGATGGGCGAGGACTGGCGGGTCCGGTTCGCGGAGAGCACCCGCAACCTGCTGAACGAGTCGCTGTGGGAGCTCGCCAACATCGACGCGGGCCGGATCGCCAATCCCGTCGAGTACATCGAGATGCGCCGCAAGGTCGGCGGCGCGCCGTGGTCCGCGCAGCTGGTGGAGTACGCGGCCGGGGCCGAGGTACCGGCGGAGGTGTCGGGCTCGCGGGCGCTGCGGGTGCTGATGGACGCCTTCTCCGACGCCGTGCACCTGCGCAACGACATCTTCTCCTACCAGCGCGAGGTCGAGGACGAGGGTGAACTGAGCAACGGGATCCTGGTGTTGGAGCGCTTCCTGGAGTGCTCGACCCAGGACGCCGCCGAGGCGGTGAACGACCTGCTCACCTCACGGCTGCAGCAGTTCGAGAACACTGTGTTCACCGAACTGCCGGTGCTGTTCGAGGAGGCCGGGCTGGACCCGGCGGGCCGGGCCCGGGTGCTGGCGTACGTCAAGGGGCTGCAGGACTGGCAGTCCGGCGGGCACGAGTGGCACATGCGGTCGAGCCGGTACATGAACGGCGGTGGTGCCGCGGCGACTTCGGCCGGTGGGGCGGGTTCGGCCGGCGGGGTGCCGCCGGGCAGCGGGGGCGGGCTGCCGGGGCTGCCGGGGTTGCCGGGGCTTCCCGGGGCCGGCAACTGGTGGGACCAGTACGCGATCGGCGGGATCGGGACCTCGGCCCTGGACATCCTGCGGAAGGGGGCGGTCGGCGGCGCACCGGCGGGCGGTGGGTTGCCGTCCGGCACCGGGCCGACGGCGGCACCGGCCGTGCGGCGGGCGCGGTCGCACGCGCACCGGCCGTACCGGGCCGTCGGGCCGTCCCGACTTCCGGAGTTCGAGCTGCCGTTCGGTCTCACCCTGAGCCCGCACCTGGACGGTGCGCGGGAGCGGGTGATCGAGTGGGCCGAGCGGGTCGGGCTGCTGGACGCGGCCGTCCCCGGCGTCCCCGGCTCGGGCATCTGGGACGCCGCGTCGATGCGCGACTACGACCTCGCGCTGTGCGCGGCCGGCCTCCAGCCGGACGCCACCGTCGACGAACTCGACGTCGCCTCGGCCTGGTTGGCCTGGGGCACCTGGGCCGACGACTACTACCCGGTGGTCTACGGCCGCACCCGCGACCTGGCCGGGGCGAAGGCCGCCACCGCCCGGCTGCCGCTGTTCATGCCGGTGGACGGCACCCCCGCGCCCGAGCCCGCCAACGTGCTGGAGCGCTCCCTCGCCGACATCTGGGAGCGCACCGCCGCCCCGATGACCGTCGAGGCCCGGGGCCGGCTGCGGGATTCCGTCGAGGTGATGACGGCGAGCTGGATCTGGGAGCTCGCCAACCAGATCCAGAACCGGATCCCGGACCCGGTGGACTACCTGGAGATGCGCCGCACCACCTTCGGCTCCGAGCTCACCACCCTGCTCGCCCGGCTCGGCCACGGCCGGACCGTGCCGGAGGAGGTCTACCGGCACGGCTCGATGCGGGCGCTGGAGAACTCCGCGATGGACTACGGCGCCATGGTCAACGACCTGTTCTCGTACCAGAAGGAGATCGAGTACGAGGGCGAGCTGCACAACATCGTGCTGGTGGTGCAGAACTTCTTCGACTGCGACTACCCCTCGGCGGTCCGGATCGTCGACGACCTGATGCACTCGCGGCTGGAGCAGTTCCAGCACGTCGCGCAGAAGGAACTCCCGGTGATGTACGAGGACTTCGGGCTGTCGGCGAAGGCCCGGGGGCTGCTCGACGGGTACGTGCGGGAGCTGGAGAACTGGCTGGCCGGCGTGCTGAACTGGCACCGGGAGTGCCGCCGGTACCGGACCGAGGACCTGGAGCGGCACTTCGGCGCGGAGCGGGACCTCGCGGGCGCGGTCCGGGACCGGGCGGGGACTGCCCCGGCGGGCGCGAACCCGGCGGGCGCTCCAGCGGCCTCGACCCCGGCAGCCGCGCCGGCGCCTCGGCCCGGCGTGGGTGCGGCCGCGGGGCCGCTCGGCCCGACCGGTCTGGGCACTGCCTCGCTGCGCCCCCCGTTCGGCGCGGCGGCCCCGGCGAACTGACCTGACCCTCCCGGACGGAGCCCTCCTGGACGGAGCCCTCCCGGACGGAGCCCTCCTGGACGGAGCCCTCCCGGACGGAGCCCTCCCGGACGGAGCCCTCCCGGACGGAGCCCTCCTGGACGGAGGCGCACCTGGACGGAGGCGGGCGCCCCCGGCGCCCCCCCCCGGGGGGGGCGCGGGGGGGGGGGGCGGGGGGGGCGGGGGCGCGTGTGTGGAGAGCCTCGGGGTTCTCTCGCGGGGGCGGCGCCGCGGGGGGGGCGCCGCCGCGTCGTGGCTAGGCTGGCGAGTCGGGGGCCGTGCGCGCCTTCCGGCGCGCGCCCGCACCGTCGTACACGAGGGCTGAGAGATGGCAGTGCTACCTGAGGGCACACCCTGCTGGGCCGACGCGATGTTCACCGACCTGGAAGGCGCCAAGGCCTTCTACGGGGACGTCCTCGGCTGGACCTTCGGCGAGAGCTCGTCGGAGTACGGCAACTACACCCAGGCCTATTCGGACGGCAAGGCGGTGGCCGCGATCGTGCCGCCGATGCCCGGCCAGCAGGCGCAGTCCGCCTGGTGCCTGTACCTCGCCTCGCCGGACGCCGCCGCCACCGCCGAGCGGATCCGCACCAACGGCGGCGAGGTGGTGATGGGGCCGATGCAGGTCGGCGACTTCGGCACCATGGTGATCGCCAAGGACCCGGGCGGGGTCGTGTTCGGGGTCTGGCAGGGCGGCACCCACGAGGGCTTCGAGAAGCAGGACGCGCCCGGCGCGTACGCCTGGGCCGAGCTCGTCACCCGCGAGCCCGGGAAGGCCGACGCCTTCTTCCCGGCCGTCTTCCCGTACGGCGTGCGGAAGATGGACTCCGAGCAGTTCGACTACCGGATGTTCCTGGTCGGCGGCCGGCCGGTGCTGGGCCGGATGGGCGCGGAGGGCGACTTCCTGCCGCCCGAGGCGCCCTCGTACGTGAGCGTCTACTTCGCCGTGGACGACACCGACGCCGCGATCGGACGGCTGACGGCGCGCGGCGGCAAGGTGTACTTCGGCCCGATGGACAGCCCGTTCGGGCGGTTCGCGGCGGTCGGCGACCAGCAGGGTGCGGCCTTCGGGCTGATCGACCTGGGCCGCACGGTGGGGGACCAACCGCCGACGGTGGACGTCTGATGGGCGAGCGCGAGGACCTCGTCGAGACCCTGGACAAGCACCGCGGCCTGCTGCGACGCACCGTCCGGGACCTCACCGACGAGGAGGCGGCGCGGCGCACCACCGCCAGTGAGCTGTGCCTGGGCGGCCTGATCAAGCACGTGGCGGCGGTGGAGGCGCGCTGGGCGCGGTTCATCACCGGGGGAGCGGAGGCGATGCGCGGCGGGGACGGCGGCTCCGGTGGGCACGGCGGCTCCGGTGCCGGCGGCGTCGACGAGTGGGCGGCGCAGTTCCGGATGGCCGAGGGCGAGACCCTGGCCGGGCTGCTCGCCGGGTACGAGGCGGTGGCGCGCGGCACGGACGAGCTGGTCCGGAGCCTGCCCGACCTCGACCACGGCCACCCGCTGCCGTCGGCGCCCTGGTTCGAGCCGGGGGCGAGCTGGTCGGCCCGACGGGTGCTGCTGCACCTGATCGCGGAGACCGCGCAGCACGCCGGGCACGCGGACATCATCCGGGAGGCGCTGGACGGGGCGAAGTCGATGGGCTGAGCGGGTGACCCCCACACCTCGGCTCACACCTCGGCTCACACCTCGACGCCGAGCAGCTCGCGCAGCGCCCGGCCGCCGTCCGGGGTGACCCGCAGGGCCCGGCCGGAGCCGATCCGCTCGACCCAGGCGCGGTCCAGCGCGGTGCGGCAGAGCGCCGCGCCGAGCGCGCCGCCCAGGTGGCTGCGGCGCTCCGTCCAGTCCAGGCAGCTGCGCACCACCGGGCGCCCGCCCGGGCGGCCGGCCCGGGCCGGCAGGTCGATCCGCTGGGCGGCCAGCCAGGCGTGGCCGCGCTCGGTGACGGCGAGCCCGGCGCGGTCGCTGACCAGGCCGCGGTCGATCAGGGCCTCGGCGACGGCCACGCCGAGGCGCCCGGCCAGGTGGTCGTAGCAGGTGCGGGCGCGGGCCTCGGCGCTCTGCCGGGTGGCCTCGCGCAGGGTGCGGGGCGCCGGTCCGGCCCGGCGGGCGGGCTCGCCGGGACTTCCGTCGGCCGTACCCCCGGCGGGCTCCGGGCCGGTCTCGGCGAAGACGGTGAGGTCCTCGATCAGGGTCGCGACGGCGGGCGAGGCCAACCGGACGTACCGGTGCCGCCCCTGGCGTTCCTCGCTCAGCAGGCCGCCCGCGATCAGCCGGGACAGGTGCTCGCTGGCCGTGGACGGCGCGACCCCGGCCGCCCGGGCCAGCTCGCCCGCCGTCCAGGCGCGGCCGTCCAGCAGGGTGGAGCAGAAGGCGGCGCGGGTGGGGTCGGCGAGCAGCGCGGCGAGGGCGGCGAGCGGGGAGCCGCGGTGGTCCACCGGCGTGCGTTCGTGGTCGGGCATGCCTCCATGGTCGTCCCGGCACGGTTCGGCCGGGGCCGAAACGACTCGGGGCCACGATGACGGCATGAACGAAGTGATCTTCGCCCGCTACGAGGACGTGACCGCGGCCCTGGCCGACCCGGCGCTGGTCCCGCCGCCCGCGACGCCCGGCCGGTACGGCACGGTGGCCTGGCTGCGGTCCACCGTCGCCCGGTTCAGCGCGGGCGAGCCGCACGCCCGCCGCCGGGCGCTCGTCCTCGCCGACCTGGCCCGGCTGGACCCGGGCCGGCTGCGGATCCTGGCCGCGGGCGGCTACGAACCGGACGTACGGCTGCGGGTGGTGCGGGTGCTGGCGACGGCGCTGGGGCTGGCCGGGCCGGAGGCCGTCGCGCGGGACGTGAAGGCGGTCGCCCGGGCGTACTTCGACCCGGCGCCGGACGGTTCGGCGCCATCCGGCTCGGTGGCGGAGGCGGACGCGGCGGTGGCCCGGCTGCTGCCCGCGATGGGCGACGCCGACGCGGAGACGGCGGCGAACCGGATCGGCCTGCTGGTGCAGGCCTGCGAGGCCACCGCGGCCCTGGTCGAGCACGCCCGGCGCGGCGGCGGGGTACCGGACCTGGCGGCGGTGCTGCGGGAGGACCCGCCGGTCCGGGCGATGCGCCGGTTCGCCGCCCGGGCGACCGTGGTCGGCGGGGTCGCCGTGCCGGCCGGCGCGCGGGTGCTGCTCGACCTGGACGCCGCCCGGGAGCCCGGGCGGGAACCGCTGGCCTTCGGCGCCGAGCCCCGGCTCTGCCCGGGCCGCGCGCACGCCCTGGTGATCGCCGAGGGCATCCTGTTCGGCGCCTCCGACCCGGCGGACGGCTCGGGCCCGCCGGCCGGGGAGCAGCCCGGCCCGGCCGAACCGGCCGAGCTGATCCCGGCGGCGGTCCGGCACGTGCTCGCCCTGGCGGACACCTGGACGGCCTGGGACGGCCGACCGGTGGTCAACGCCGACGGCCGGACGTACACCCCGCACAAGGTGGTGCGCCGGGTCGCCGACCACCTGCTCGACCACCTGGCCGAAGTGGAGGCCCGGCTGGTCGGCGAACCGACCGCGCCCGACCACTGGCACGCCTCCCTGGTCACCACCCCGGCCGACCTGGCGCCGTTCACCGCCGCCGACCTGGACGAGGCCCGCAGCCGGCTCACCCGGCTCGGCGCGATCTGGGCCCACCGGGTCGCCGCGCTGCCGGAGCGGCAGCTCGACGACTCGCCGGGGACGGGCTGGAGCATCCGGCAGATCGTCCGTCACCTCGCCGAGGCCGCCGCCTACTACGCGGACTCGCTGGGCCCCGTCGGCCCGGTCGGCCCCGTCGGCCCCGTCGTAGCCGCTCCGGCCGCACCCGCCACCACGACCGAGGAGCAGACCCGATGACCACCCCCGACCCGATGACCACCCCTGCCCCGATGACCACCCCCGCCCCGCCGACCGCCTTCGCGGCCCTGCACCACCGCCCCGGCCGCCCGCTGCTGCTCCCGAACGCCTGGGACCACGCCTCCGCCGCCGCCCTGGCCGCCGCCGGCCACCCCGCGATCGGCACCACCAGCCTGGGAGTGGCGGCCGCCGCCGGACTGCCCGACGGCGCGGCCGCCACCCGCGCGGAGACCGTCCGGCTGGCCCGCCGGCTGGGCCGCGACGACTACCTGCTGAGTGTCGACGTGGAATCCGGATTCAGTGACGACCCGGTCGAAGTGGCCGCGCTGGCCGTGGAGTTGGCTGGCTTCGGGGTGGTCGGCATCAACCTGGAGGACGGCCGGCCGGACGGCACCCTGGCGCCGGTCGAGCTCCACGCGGCCAAGGTCGCCGCGGTGAAGGCCGCCGTGCCGGAGCTGTTCGTGAACGCCCGCACCGACACCTACTGGTGCGGGCACGACGAGCCGGAGCCGGAGACCGTACGACGGTTGGACGCGTACCGACGGGCGGGCGCGGACGGCGTGTTCGTGCCCGGGCTGAGCGAGCCGGCGGCGATCGCCGAGCTGGTCGGAGGGCTGTCCGTCCCGCTCAACGTCCTCTGGACGCCGACCGGTCCGAGCCTCGCCGAGCTGGCCGGGCTCGGGGTGGCCCGGGTCAGCACGGGCGGGCTGCTGTACCGCGCGGCGCTGGCGGCGGCGGTGGCGACGGCCGCCGCGGTGGCCTCGGGCGGGCCGGTCGGTCCGCTGCCCGGCTACGCCGAGGTCCAGGCGCTGAGCGGGAGTTGACGACCTGCCGACGGGGTGCGGCGGTCCGGGCTCAGGCCCTGGACCGCCGCGCCTCGACGCCGTCCAGGAGAATGTTGAGGCCGCGCAGGAAGCTGCTGTCCCGGCCCGCGTCGATCTCGTCCGGTACCTGGGTGGTGTACAGCCGGTGCAGTCGCGGGTGCGAGCGGGTGGCCTCGACGACGGCGGGCAGCAGCCGGTCCATGAACTCCTGCTCGCCCTGTCCGCTCCTGGTCAGCGCGCTCAGCCAGGCGGCCTCCACGGTGGCGGTGCCGATGGTGTAGCCCATGACGACGCCCATCACGTCGTTGGCCTCGCCGAGTTCGAAGCCGGCCGTCTCCATCAGGCCCAGCAGCGCCTCGGAGAGCCGCATCCAGTTGGGGCCGAGGTAGACCATCCCGACGTCGCCGATCATCGAGACCATCCACGGGTGGCGGACCACGGCCGCGCGCAGGCCCTCGGTGCACTCGACGATGGCGGCGCGCCAGACCGCCGGGTCCTCGGCGCCGGTGGCCCGGGGCAGCGGGAGTTCGCCGAAGACCTGGTCGACGACCAGGGCGAGCAGTTCCTCCTTGTTGGCGACGTGGGTGTAGAGGGAGGTCGCGCCGGCGTTGAGCCGGGCGCCGAGCTTGCGCATGCTCAGCGCCTCGATGCCGTCGGAGTCCAGCAGGGCGAAGGCCTCGGCGACGATCTGCTCGCGGCTGAGGGCCGGCTGGGTGCGCCGCTTCTGCGGGCGGTTCCACGGCGAGGCGAGGCCGGGCTGCGCTTCGGTCCGGTGCTCCGGCGCGGTGTCCTCCGACTTGGCCGTCATCAGGCCCTCCATTCCACGTGCCCCCTGGTCGGGTGCGGTCCGTCCAGCATAGGCCCCGGCGCCGAACACCGTACGGTCCTGCGAACGCTGTGCGGCGGGCGCACACCGTACGGCCTTGCGCACAGTGTTCGGCCTCCGTACAGTGTTCGGCGTAGCGCACACCGTTCGGTCGGGGACGGCGGACGGTGTGCGCCACGGGGACTTCCGCGCGGCTGCCGCCGACGCGAGGACGTGCGCAGGGCTGCGGCCGACGCGCCGAACCGAAGGGGGAACGCGGTGGATCGTCACCCGCGTCGCTGGCTCATCCTGGTCGTGCTCTGCCTCAGCAGCCTGGTGCTGGTGATCGACAACATGGTGCTCACGGTGTCCATCCCGCCGATCGCGGAGGACCTCGGGGCCGGGGCGCAGGACATCCAGTGGATCATCGATTCGTACATCCTGGTCTTCGCCGGCCTGCTGCTGACCTCGGGCAGCCTGTCCGACCGGTTCGGGCGACGAAAAGTGATGATCATCGGACTGGTGCTGTTCGGCGCCGCCTCCCTGGTCGCCTCCGTCGCCTCCAGCCCCGGTGAACTGATCGCCGGCCGGGTGCTGATGGGCGTCGGCGGGGCCCTCGTGATGCCGAGCACGCTCTCCATCCTGATCACCGTCTTCGACGACGCGGAGCGGCCCAAGGCGATCGCCGCCTGGACCGCGGTGGCCATGGTCGGCCTGGTCGGCGGCCCGGTGCTGGGCGGCGTGCTGATCGCCCACTTCTGGTGGGGCGCGGTGTTCCTGCTCAACGTGCCGGTGGCGGCGGTGGCCGTCGTCGCGGCGATCGTCCTGATGCCCGAGTCCAAGGGCCCCTGGCGCAGGACCGACCTGCCCGGCATGGTGCTCTCGATGGTCGGCATGACCGCGCTGGTCTGGTCGATCATCGTCCTCCCGAAGGACGGCTTCGCCCACGTCAACACCCTCGGCCCGCTGGCCGTCGCGATCGCCGCACTGGTCGGCTTCGGCATCCGCCAGGTCCGCACCGATTCGCCGATGGTCCCGCTCAAGCTGTTCCGCAACCGGGTCTTCACCGGCGCCAGCTTCTCCCTCGTCCTGCTCACCTTCGCCACCGGCGGCCTGATGCTGGTGCTCACCCAGTACCTGCAGTTCGTGCTGGAGTTCTCGCCCACCGACACCGGCCTGGCCTTCATCCCGCTGGCCGTCGCCTCGCTCGCCTTCAACGTGATCGGCGCCGCGATCGGCAAGAAGGTCCCCGCGCGGGTGGTGACCTCGATCGGCATGGTGGTCATCGCGGGCGGCTTCGGCCTGCTGGCCACCCTCTCGGTCGGCGACGGCTTCCCCAAGGTCGCCCTCGCCATGCTGGTCCTCGGCGTCGGCTCCGGCCTCGGCATGCCGGCCGCCGCCAACGCGCTGATGGGGGCCATCCCCGGTGAGCACGCCGGCGTCGGCTCCGCGCTCAACGACACCATCCAGCAGTCCGGAGCCGCCCTGGGCGTGGCCGTCCTCGGCACCGTGCTCTCCAGCACCTACACCGGCGCCATGCCCGCCGACGCCCCCGCCGCGGCCCGGCACGGCATCACCGACGCCCTCGCCCTCTCCGCCGGCAGCGGCGACGGCGCCCTGGCCCGGGTCGCCCGGGAGGCCTTCAACACCGCCACCTCCACCACCTTCACGGTCGGCGGGATCGCGGCCCTGGTCGCGGCGGCGCTCACCCTGGTGCTGATGCGGGGCGGGCCGGCGGGCGGGGCGGGGCCGGCGGCCGGGGAGGGCACCGAGGCCGAGGTGGCGGTCGCCGAGGTGGCGGCCTGACCGTACGCCCTTGGGCTCAGGTGCCCCGAAGGCAGCCCGAAGGCCTCGACCGGTTCGCCGGTCGGGGCCTTCGGGCGCTCCGGAACGCGGTGCCCGTGCGGCGCGCGTAGCCTTCGAACATGCCCACCGACTACGCGGAACGCGCGTCCAGGCTGCCCGGGGCGGTGCTGTGGACGAAGGGCCCGAGCGTGGGCGCCGACGGCGGTGGCCTGGTGCTGCCGGACGGCTGCATGGACCTGCTCTGGACCGAGGGCCGGCTGCTGGCCGCCGGACCGGACACCCGGGCGTTCCGGCCCGGCCCCGAGCTGCCCGGCCCGTGGGCCGGCGTCCGCTTCCGGCCCGGCACCGGGCCCCTGCTGCTCGGCGTACCGGCCTCCGAACTACGCGACCGCCGCGTCGGGTTGGCGGACCTGCTGCCCGGCGCCGAGGTGCGCCGACTGACCGGGCGGATCGCCGCCGCCCCCGACCCGGCCGCCGCCCTGGAGGAGCTGGCGCTGCACCTGGCCGCCGCGGCCCGGCCCGAGGACCCGCTGGTACGGGCGGTGGCCGGCGCGCTCGCGGCCGGGCGCAGCGTCGCGGCGACCGCCGAGGCGGTCGGGCTCGGCGCCCGGCAACTGCACCGCCGCTCACTGGCCGCTTTCGGCTACGGTCCCAAGACACTGGCCCGGATCCTGCGGCTGCAGCGCGCCCTGCGGTTGGCCCGCGCCGGCGTCCCGCTCGCCGACACGGCGGCCCGGACGGGCTACGCCGACCAGGCTCACCTGTCGCGCGACGTACGGGAGTTGGCGGGCGTCCGGGTGACGGACCTGCTGCCGGGCGGGCCGTAGCCCGGATCCCCGGACGGGCGCGTCGGAGCGGGCGTCGGAGCGGGCCTGGGACGGACCTCGGACGGACCCCGGACGGGCCTCGGAGCGGGCCCTGCCGTCAGCCCTGGAGCGGCGCGAGCAGGTCGACCCCGTTGCCGTCCGGGTCGCGCAGCGAGGCGTAGCGCTGGCCCCAGAAGGCGTCCCAGGGCTTGAGTTCGCCCTGGTACCCGGCGTCGGTCAGCTCCTGGTACACCGCGTCCACGTGCGCCGGGCTCTGGCAGCGGAAGGCCATGGCGGCCCGGGCGCCGCCGGTCGGCGGCTGCCAGTCCGGGTGGAAGGAGCGGATGGTCGATTCGGCGTCCAGGACCAGGAGCAGCCCACCGGGCAGCTCGGCCTCGACGTGCGGCTCCTGCTCGGAGCCCTCGGGGAAGACCAGTCCCAGCCGCCGGTAGAAGGCGACGGAGGCGGCCATGTCGGAGACGGCCAGGCCGATGAAGGCGAACCGTGGTGCGGATGTGCTGTCCATGGCTCCGACGGTAGGCGGCCCACGGGAGCGGGGTCTTGAAGGAATCGGACGTCCCCGCCCGCTACCCTCCGGTCATGTCGAACAGCACCTCCGACCTGGACGAACCGATCCACGTCGTCCCGTACGACCCGGCCTGGGCCGGTCTCGGCCGGGCCCTGGCGGAGCGGCTCGCGGCCGGGCTGCGCGGGCTTCCGGGGGCGGTCGGGCTTCCGGGGGCGGTCGGGGTCGAGCACATCGGCTCGACCTCGGTGCCCGGCCTGGCCGCCAAGCCGGTGCTCGACGTACAGGTCGGCTGCGCGCCCGGGGACGTCGACACGGTGGTCGCGCACGTCCGCGCCCTCGGCTTCGAGGACCTCGGCGAGTCCGGCGTACCCGGTCGGCGCTACCTGCGGCGGCGGGCGGAGCAGCCGGCCAACGTCCACGTGGTGGCGCTGGGCGGCGGGCTGTGGACCGACAACCTGCTGCTCCGCGACCACCTGCGGGCCCACCCGGAGGCGGCCGCCCGCTACGCCCGGGCCAAGCGGGAGGCGGCCGCGGCCACCGGGCGGCTGCTCGCGTACTCGGCGCACAAGGCGGCGACGGTGGCGGAACTCCTGGCCGAGGCACGGGAGACGGGGGCCTGATCGGCCCGCCGTCGGCCGCTCCTTGTACTGTCGATCACACTGTCGATCTTGGGAACAGTGACACCAGTACGGGGGAATGACGCATGTTCAGGACCGATCCGGAGACGCCCGACGCCTACCGCACCCCGGTCGAGGAGGTCTTCATCCGCAACCACCTCGGCCGGCGACCGGAGCTCGACGCCGACAGCTGGTCGCTCACCGTCGAAGGCCTGGTGGAACGGCCCCTGCGGCTGGACTTCCGGGCCCTCCGGGGGCTGCCGCAGACCAGGTTCACCGCCGTCCACGAGTGCTTCGGCAATCCGCTGCACCCGACCGTGCCGACCAGGGCCGTGACCAACCTGGACTGGGAGGGCGTCCCGCTCGCCGAGGTGCTGGCGCTGGCCGGCCCGCTCCCGCAGGCCCGGCACGTCTGGCTGGAGGGCGCCGACCGGGGCGACTTCGCGGGGGAGAGCGACGTGAGCTTCCTCAAGGACCTCCCGCTGGAGCAGGCCCGCACCGAGGTGGTCCTCGCGCACCGGATGAACGGCGAACCGCTGGCCCCCGACCACGGGCACCCGGTGCGTGCGGTGGCGCCGCGGATGTTCGGCACCAACTCGGTCAAGTGGCTGACCAGGATCGTGCTGGCCGCCGAACGCGCCGAGCACCTCTTCACCACCCGCCTGTACACCCGGGTCCTGCCGGGGGAGAGCGAGGTCCGGCCGGTCCGCGAGAAGGACGTCTGCAGCAAGCTGCTCAGCCTCAAGGACGGCTCCACCGTCCCCGCCGGGGTCCGTGAACTGGCGGGCTACGCCTGGAGTTCCACCGAGGTGACGGCCGTCGAGGTCGCGGTGGACGACGCCGACTGGCAGCCCGCCGAGCTGGACGGGCGCGGCCCGGACCCGAGTTGGCAGCGGTTCCGGCTCCGGCACGACCTCGCCCCGGGGGCGCACCGGATCCGCTGCCGGGCCACCGACTCCGCGGGGCGGGTGCAGCCGCTCACCGGTGACCGGAACGCCGTCCACGAGATAGCCGTCGTGGCGGTGTGACGCCTGCCCGCCTCTCCGAGGCTCTGCGGTGACACCCGTCCGCGGCTCTGCCGTGACACCCGTCGGTCGCTCCGCTGTGACACCCGTCGGCCGGATTCAGCGGCTGACGGGGCCGGCGGTGATCGCCGGGCGGACCTTGGTCAGCATCAGCTGGAGGAACCGGTCGGGGTGGCGGAAGCTCGCGAAGTGGCTGGCGTCGTCGATCAGCGCGAAGTCCTTGACCGGCGCGGTCACGTCGTCGAAGAAGCGGCGGGCCGGCGCGGGCGGGGTGAGGACGTCGTCGGCGCCCTGGAAGACGAAGAACGGGATGCGGAAGTCGGTGCCCTCGGCCCGCTCGTCGAAGGTCGCGGCCTCCAGCTGGAGCTGCTCGGAGAACTCCATGGCCTTCAGGTAGGACCGCAGCCCGCGCAGGGTGTGCAGCGGTGAGAACCAGAGCGAGCGCATCACCACGGTCTTCATGGTGTCGTAGGAGAGCGGGTCGCTGGTGAGGACCAGCTTGTTGTACTCGGCGACGTCCTTGGTGGTCCACCGGGTGCGGTCCGCTCCCATGGCCAGGGCGGTGGCCAGCTCCTTCTCCTTCTTCCGGCCCGCCGCGCGCAGCCGGGCGACGAGGGCGTCGTAGGCGGTGCGCTCCCGGCCGCCGTCGATGATGTTCTGGTCGGTGCCGACGTAACCGGAGTACAGCTCCGGGTGGTTGCGGGCCAGCCGCAGGCCGAGGACGGTGCCGAAGGAGTTGGCGACCAGCAGCAGCCGGTCGACCCCGAGCCGGGTGCGCAGGTGCTCGGTGACCTCCAGGGCGTCGCGGTACAGCTGCGGGTAGCTGAGCTCGCCCTGCCCCTCCGGGCCGCCGGCGGCGAAGGTGAAGCCGGCGCCGCGCATGTCCCAGCGGACGATCGTGAAGTGCTTCTCCCAGCCGTGGGTGCGGGGGAGGAAGACCAGGTTGGAGGCGCCGGGGCCGCCGAGGATCTCCAGGATCACCGGGTTGCGGCGGTCCTCGCCGCGGACGGAGACCCACTGGTCGATGCCGCCGATCCGGACGAAGCCGGACTCCTCGATGCCGTTCGGCGCGGTGATCCGCAGCTCCTTCGCGAACGCCGCGCGCTTGAGCTGCCGGTAGCCCAGCAGTCCGGCGACGGGAGTGGCGAGGGCGGCGGTGGTGACGGTGGCGATGGTGGCAAGCATGGTGTATCCCCCAAACTGTTTACTGCGTCAGCAGATGTGTTTAAGGTATATACAGTTCTGGGTGCTGTCAACGGGCGCCGCACGGGCGCCGCGCACGGACATGGCACGGACGTCGCACCGACATGGCACGGACATCGCACTGGATTCGAGGAGGAGACCGGGATGGCCAAGGAGAAGGCACGCGATCTGCGTGCGGGCGTCGCACTGCTGTGGGGCGAGCAGGAGCAGCCCACCCGCGGGCCCAAGCCCAGCCTGACCCCCCAGCGCATCGCCGCCGCCGCCGTGGTGATCGCCGACGCCGAGGGGCTGGACGCGGTCTCGATGAGCAAGGTCGGTGCCGAGTTCGGCGTCTCGGCCATGGCGCTCTACCGCTACGTGCCCGGCAAGGCCGAACTGGTCGAGCTGATGGTCGAGTCCGTGCTCGCCGGGGCCCCCGACCTGTCAGCCGCCGGCGACGGCTGGCGGGAGCGCATCACCGAGTGGGCCCGCCGCTCCGCCGCGATCCACCGTGCCCACCCGTGGCTGCTGGCCGCCACCGCCATGCGCCGCCAGCTGATGGGCCCCCACCAGCTCGGCTGGCTCGACGCGGCCCTCGCCGCCCTGGGGCCCTCCGGCCTGAGCGCCGCCGAGCAGCACCGGGTCTTCGTCCTGGTCGCCGGCCTGGTCCGCACCCTCGTCCAGCAGGACCTCGACTTCGACGAGCAGCACAGCCGGGAGTGGAGCCGCCTCACCAACGAACTCCTGGAGCGCCACGCCGACCGCTTCCCCACCCTCACCCGGGCCATCGCCGCCGGCGCCTTCGCCCCCGACCCCGTCGACCCCCTGGAGTTCGGCCTCGCCCGCATCCTCGACGGCGTCCAACTCCTCCTCGACCGCCCCACCGCCTCCGCCCCGCCGGCCTGATTCCCGCCCGGACCGGGGGCGGTTGCCGTCGGATCCTGCCGTCGGGGCCGCTACCGGTCGGCGGGGGCGTCGCCCGTGCGGAGGGTGAGGACGGTGATCTCGCTCGGGGCGAAGATCCGGAAGGGCGGGCCCCAGAAACCGGTGCCGCGGCTGGTGTAGAGCCTGGTCCGCTGCCCGTGCAGGCTCAGGCCGTGCACCACGGGCTGGTCGATCCGGACGAGGAAGTTGAACGGCCAGATCTGGCCGCCGTGGGTGTGTCCGGAGACCTGCAGGTCGATGCCGGCGGCCGCGGCCTGCGGGACGTACTTGGGCTGGTGGGCGACGAGCAGGACGGGCAGGTCCGGGTCCGCCCCCGCGAGGGCGCCGGCCAGGTCGGTACGGTGCCCGGCCAGGCCGGAGGACTCCGCGGTGACGTCGTCCACGCCGGCCAGCACCAGGGTGTCCCCGCCGCGCTCTACCAGCACGTGGCGGTTGTGCAGGGGTTCCCAGCCGAGGTCCGCCATGCGGTCCAGCCAGCCCTGGGCCTCCCCGCCGTACTCGTGGTTGCCTGTGACGTAGACCTTGGCCAGCCGGGCCCGGACGGTGCCGAGCGGCGCGGACTGCTCGCGGCGCTGGGCGGGGGTGCCGTCGGCGATGTCCCCGGCGTGGACGACCACGTCCGGGTCGAGCGCGTTGACCGCCTCGGTCACCCGCGCCGACCAGTCCGCCCGGTCGATCGGCCCGTAGTGGGTGTCGGCCAGCACCACGACCCTGGTCCCGTCCAGCCCGCCGCCGAGCCGCGGCAGGTGGACGTCCAGCCGCTTCACCCGGGGCACCCGCATCGCCTCGTGGTGCCCCCAGGCCAGCAGCCCGGCCGAGACCGCGGCCACCGCCACGGCCACCGTCCTGGCCCGGTCGGCGCCGCCGACGTCGAGCCCGCCCAGTACGAGGTTCACCAGGCCGCCCAGCACCGACCAGGTGAACAGGACCCACATCACCCCGAGGCTGGTGTCCCCGAGGCGCGCCGCCCGGTCGTTCCGCCGCGATCCGTGGCCCGCGACCATCAGGAACGGGAACGACACCAGCCAGACGGCGAACACCGCCGTGCCCGCCACGACCACCGGCAGCGGCCAGCCGGCCCCGGACCCGAGGAGCGTCCACCAGGGCGGCAGGCACAGCACCAGCAGGACGAACACCAGAACGGCCACCCGCCGAACCACCGACCGCCGCCGCCCCGGCCCCGCCGCCTCCGCCCCACCCGCAGGCCGTGCGGCAGCCGCGACCGCCCCGCCCTCCGCCCCGACCCCTGCTCCCGACCCGCCGGATCCGCTGTCAGCCACTGCGTCGCCCCTCACGTCTGGACCCCCTGCCCTCCCCATCATCCGCCACCCGCCACCCCACGAGCCCCGGCCGGTTCAGCCCGGAGACCGTCCGCGACTGGCTCACCACCTGGCACGCCACCGGCTTCTTCCGGGACCCGCCTGCTCGGCACGGTCCGAGCCCTGCGCAACCGGCACTGACGGGCACCTGGCCCGCCTCTGTATCACTGCCGGGCCTCCGCGGCCACGGCCTCGCTGGCCTCTTCCTCCGCACCCCCGAATCTGCCACCACCCTCCTCATCACACCCCTGCCCCATGACCCCGCCAAAACAACGAAGCCCCGGACCGTCGAAACGGTCCGGGCCTTCGCAAGCCGGAGGGTTTAGTTCCCCCGAACGCCGTCCGCCGGGGATCACACCCGTCTAGACCCGTGGTGGACCGGGATGTCGGAGGCCAGTCGCACCCCGCTGCCCGGGAGCGAACGAGAACGGACCTGAGAGCTGATTTGTGCCCTCGGCCCGGTTGTCGATCGGTACTGGTCCGGAGTTGACCGTGATGCTGGTGGCAGGCTTTTCGGAGGAGCGGGTCCGGCTAGGTTGTGGCCGGGGTGACGAGCGTCGGTTGGACGTAGCCGCGAATCTGCCCGTACCGAGGCGAAGCCGGATCCTCGAGCGCGGCGGCAGTCCTCGAACCGCTGTCCTTGACACCACCGGCAAGCGAGAGCGTCGGTCGGCCGGTCCGTGCGTCAGTCGTTGCCTTGCCTACGGTGCCGTCCCAGATCTTGGGGTCGCGGGCCCACTCGACCTCCGACAGCAGCTCGATCAGAGCCTCGGGGCTGCGTCGGGGCTCCGGGCTCCACGGCATCGACCGGTAGGCGACGGCACCGAGTGCAGCGAGCATGGCGGGGGCAGCGATGACCGTGTCCGTCCGGCGCTCGAAGTGCTTGGCGAAGGAGCTGAAGATCAACTCGGTGACGGCTCCGATGTACTGCTTGGCGAGCTCGGGGGTGCACCCCGCGGGCAGATCGGAAATGGGGCCGCTGGTCTTCTCGAATCCCGACCGCCCGAAGAGCGCCGTCACCACGAATGCGCGGAACGAGGACAGCGTCATCCACTCGGGGTCCGTGGACTTCAGCTGACGGGGACGTGCCGAGACCACCAGGCCGAGTGAGGTGTCCTGGCCTCCGGCCGAAGCCGGAAGGATGACACTCTCCAGCAGCGCGAAGGTGATGTCGGTGGCGAGGTTGCTGGAGTCCGAGGCGAGCGCCACGTTCTTGTTGGGGATGACTCCGAGCAGGTTGCGGTCGTGGAAGATCTGGCGTGCCCCGCGCAGGCTGATCTGGTGGTAGATCTCCACACTGACCAGCCGTTGTGACACCTGGCCTTTGGTCAGCCCGTAGGTCGCCGGCTCCTCCTGGAGCAGGATGTGTGCAAGGTGCTGGGTCTCGGCATCCACCAGGACTCCGGTGGCATCGAACGGCATGTACGCCAGCAGGTCGTCACCGAACGGAGTCCTGAAGCGGACGATGTCCATGTCGCCCGGTAGCCAGAGTGCGAACGGGGGCGTGGCCCAGCGCTCGCCGCGGGAGCCGCGCAGGCCCTCGGCGATGTACCGGGCGTAGTCCTTGGCGTTCGCCTTCTTCTTCGTCCCCTGGATCGTCCGCTGGATCTCGTTGCGCAGCTCGGCCTGCTCCCGCTGTGCGGCGGAGAGGTACTGCCTCATCCTGGGCATCTCGGCCTGGCGCGGATCGGGCACGATGCTGTGCAGCTGACCCCACGGCATGATGGCTAAGTAACGCTGTTCGGAGACCTGTTGGAGCCGTACGGGCCGCCCGCGGGTGAGGTCTACCTGGTCGACGTACTCGGGCTCGCGCGGGTCGGTCATCGGGTGCCTCTCGGATCGGCTCGGATGCTGGGCGTGCGCACCAGATCGATGCCGGAGTCCGGAGGTCCTGTGCGCTGACCCGAACTCTAGGTCGGCCACTTGTGTTTGGGCGGCAAGAATCTCGGATCTTGGCCTTTTATATGAGTGTTGGGGGGGGGGGGGGCCACCTGTACCCCCACCAGCAGTTTTATTTTTTTCGAACTAAAAACATGAGATAGTAAAAAAAAAAAAACACAAACAAAAACAAAAAA